>JAPUIX010000119.1 GCA_027296625.1 Gammaproteobacteria bacterium
GCGCGCGAACCAATAGAGTGCCGCATCGGGTGAGGAACCGCGTACAGATTTATGCAAGGCAGATATCTGATCGTAGAATGAATCCCCCCGCTTGTCGAAGCGACGTAAGCTTCCACCCGCAACGACCTGCTCCAATACATCCACGCCGATACCCCCATCGTCAGTGAGATCCGCGGCAATCTCCAGGAGATTCAGGGCACATCGGGCATCACCATCTGCTATTAGTGCAAGTTGATCACGGACTGCGCCATCCATGCTAAGACCCAATTCCCCGAGACCGCGATCTTGATCAGCAAGTGCCCTATCAATGATCTTGCGGATTTCCTGTGGCGCCAATGCCTTGAGGACATAGATTCGAACCCGAGATAACAGCGCATTATTCAATTCGAATGATGGATTTTCTGCAGTCGCCCCAATAAAGATGAGCGTGCCATCTTCCACGTAAGGTAAAAACGCATCCTGCTGTGCCTTATTGAAGCGGTGAGCTTCATCTACAAATAGCACAGTGTCTTGGCCCCGAACCTTGCGGTTTTGCATAGCGCTGTCTACCGCTGCACGGATATCCTTTACACCACTTTGCACAGCCAAAATTGTTAAAAATTGCGCGTCGCATGTGCCTGCAATTAGGCGTGCAAGGGTTGTCTTGCCGCTCCCAGGTGGACCCCATAACACCATCGAATGGAGTCGTCCTGCGTCGATCGCTGCTCGTAAGGGTTTCCCTTGATCAAGCAGATGCACTTGGCCCACGAATTCTTCGATCTTCTGAGGACGCATGCGATCGGCAAGCGGTCGAAAATCGCTTTGATTAGCCATCAATATGGTTTCGCGCGTTCGAAATAATCGAACTGTGATATGCAGTTAAAGATTCGGGGCCAAAGTGTTTATGGCCCCTCGGCGCTTTCGATAACATCGACCCCCGGTGGGGGCTTAAACTTAAACAATTCCGGGTCTAGGGGAATGTTGCGTTGCGCCTCGTTGAAACGAATGTAGGTTTTCTGGCCGAAATTATCGAATAACTCCATCTCCCGCAGCGTAGATTGATCGAAACCAAGTCGAACTATCGTAAATTGATTATCCACATCCTTTGGCAGGAGTTCTACCCAAGCAACTTCCCCATCTGTACCTAGATCAGATACAGTGAATGCTTCGTCGATTGCAGTGTTGCTTCCAAGCAGCGCCGCGGGGGTGCTACCTAGCGCCGCATCCATCTGCCACACCGTGACCTGCGCAAGATCTTTATCATAGAACCAGACCTGCTGACCATCAGCGACAATCGATTGCTCATAGTGTGTTTGGTACTCCCAACGGAACTTATTGGGGCGCTGGATAAAGACCTGCCCCTGTGATGTTTCGATGTGCTTTCCTGTCTCATCCGTGAGTGTCTGCAAAAATCCCGCCTTCATTGTGACAAGTTCGTTCATAAATTCCCGCAGCCGTTCATTCCCTTCCCCTGCATACGCAATTGCTGACTGACCGACCAGGAATGCAGCCACAGTAAGATGCAAAGCAACTCGATAGTTCTTCAACACGGATATCACTTGAATCCGGGTCAATCCTCGGGAGGTGGAGGAGCCAATACCTCGCGGGCACCATTTGATTGAAGCGGGCCCACGATCCCGCTTCGCTCCATCGCTTCAATCATGCGCGCGGCTCGGTTGTAACCCACCTTCAAACGCCGCTGCACAAACGAGATGGAGGCACGTCGCGTCTCTAAGACGATACGAACGGCTTCGTCGTATAGCGTATCCAAATCATCATCAGGTGTCACAGCGCCGGTGGAGACGTCAGGACCACCTTGCCTCGGACCACGTAAAACCTCCTCCATGTATTCCGGTTCACCACGTGATTTGAGTTCATCCACCACCTTGTGCACTTCATGATCCGCGACAAATGCCCCATGGACTCGCACGGGCGTACCCGTTCCAGGTGCCAGATAAAGCATGTCACCGTGGCCCAACAGACTTTCTGCACCCATCTGATCCAGGATCGTCCGTGAGTCGACTCTCGAGGATACCTGAAATGCGATGCGAGCCGGTATATTCGCCTTGATAAGGCCGGTGATGACATCTACAGACGGCCGCTGCGTCGCCAAGATCAGATGGATCCCGGAGGCCCGCGCTTTTTGAGCCAGCCTTGCGATCAACTCTTCGACCTTCTTACCCACAGTCATCATCATGTCCGCGAGTTCATCTACGATGACCACAACATAAGGCAAGGTCTGTAAAGCAGGTGCGGCGTCCTTGTTATCCTCTGCGACATAAAACGGGTCCGGAATCGACTCGCCCCGGGCGGCCGCCTGCTTTATTTTCCGGTTGTAGCCCGCAAGATGGCGGACGCCGAGCGCCGCCATCAGCTGATAGCGACGGTCCATCTCTACAACACCCCAGCGAAGCGCGTTGGCAGCCTGTTTCACATCTGTGACGACGGGCGTTAGCAGATGAGGGATCCCTTCGTAGACCGATAGTTCCAGCATTTTCGGATCGATCATGATGAGTCGTACTTCCGCCGCGGTGGCTTTATACAGGATGCTTAGAATCATGGCATTCAGGGCTACCGACTTCCCAGATCCCGTCGTTCCTGCCACTAGCAAATGAGGCATTTTTGCAAGGTCAACGACGACCGGACTACCCCCGATATCTTTCCCTAATGCCAGAGTGAGTCCTGAGGTGAGGGATTCATACTCACTGGAATTAAGAATTTCGCTCAAACTGACTAGCTCTCGCTGCTCATTAGGAATTTCTAGTCCGATCACAGATTTGCCGGGTATAACATCCACGACGCGAACGCTGATCGTGGAAAGCGCGCGTGCAAGATCCTTTGCAAGACTGCTGATTTGGCTTCCTTTCACACCGGGTGCTGGCTGAAGCTCGAAACGCGTGATCACCGGACCCGGATGGACCGCAACAACCTCTACTTCTACACCAAAATCTTTAAGCTTTAGCTCAACCTGTCGTGACATCGCCTCCAACGACTCTTTAGAGTAACCTCCAGTTGATGCTTCTGGTAGGTCAAGCAAGCTGATGTGTGGAAGCACAGTATCCTGTGATGGTTCAAACAGTGATACCTGCCGCTCTTTCTCGGCACGAGCACCTGTTTCAACACTGGCTACCGCGGGCCCAATAATTGGAGGTACCCTTCGTTGAGCACGTTCTTTTTCTTTTTTGACAAGTGATTCACGTTCACGGCGGGCCTGCAGACCACGCAAGTAATCAAACAACTGATCTTTAACACGTGCAAGTAGCGTCAAAAACCAAAGCGTGGTGCGCCCGGTGCTATCCATCAACCAAAGCCACGAGAATCCCGTAAATAACGTAATGCCGGTAAGAAAGAGGGCTAGCATAAATAGTGTGCCCCCAACGCCACCGAATACATAAACCAAGCCCTCCCCAGCAACCTCACCGAGGATACCCCCCGAGTCGTGGGGTAAATTAATGGCACCTTTGAAATGCAACCGTGCCAAGCCGCAACCGCTGGCAAGCGCCAAGACTAAGCCGACACTACGTGTGGCAAATTGAAAATGGTTAAACGGTCCTTCATTTTTCTTTCCCTGGACCAACAGCCAACCCGCATAGGCGACCATGAATGGGAGTAAATAGGCCAGATAACCAAAAAGGTAATAGAGGATGTCGGCAACCCACGCGCCGACGACACCACCTTTGTTCACAATCGGAGCCTCGGCTCCGGTGTACGACCAGCCTGGGTCCGCCGGGTGATGAGTTGCTAGTGCGATCAGGAGAAAAATCGACAGCGCAACGAGGACAATGAGCACACCTTCCCTAAATCCGTGGATAAACTGGCTGCCGAATGCGACCGATCTGGAGTCCTTTCGCGTTGCCTGGACCAACTAATTCAACCCCTTTAGTTGAAATGTCCTCTAGCACTTTGTTTACGAAGTGTTAATTCTATCACTTCTATAACCGCAATGCAGGAGGTATTCACATATCCTTCGGCTTGGCCCTTGCGGCTAGTCGAGTTTAATCTCTGCATGTGTTTGTGGAGTGGTGTGCAACTGTCGACAACCATCTTGCTAGACGCCAATGCGGGAAGCCCTCACGCTTATGCGCTCCTGATTTCTTAAAAGATACGAGCATGGCTTCCCATGCGCTCCTTTTGCCTGACTTTCCCCTTTAACGTACCATAACGCGTCCTCAAATTCCCAGTGCCCCTTCCCTCCCAAGGAGCGTTTGCGTGCGACAAGTCAAACACTGCCGGCTCTTGATTTTAGGTTCCGGACCTGCCGGCTACACCGCGGCCCTGTATGCCGCGCGCGCCAACCTTTCGCCAGTTCTGATTACCGGTGTACAACAAGGCGGACAACTCATGATTACCACGGAGGTGGAAAACTGGCCTGGCGATTTTGACGGACTCCAAGGCCCCGAATTGATGGAACGCATGCTAAAGCACGTGCAGGGCCTGAATACGGAGATAATCTTTGACCACATTCAAAAGGCCAACCTTGGGATCAGACCCTTCGAGCTAACGGGTGATGCCGAAAAATATACCTGCGACGCCCTGATAATTGCCACTGGCGCTTCCGCAAAATATTTAGGCCTACCCTCCGAAGAAAAATACAAGGGACACGGTGTATCTGCATGCGCAACCTGTGACGGTTTTTTCTATCGAGGTGAAAATGTTGCTGTTGTTGGTGGAGGCAATACGGCAGTAGAAGAAGCTCTTTATCTCGCCAACATTGCCGCCCAGGTAACAGTGATACATCGTCGTGACCAATTCAGAGCCGAAAAGATCCTCGCGAATCGACTCATTAAGAAAGCTGAAAACGGAAATATCGATATTCAATGGAATCGCGTCGTCGATGAAGTGTTGGGTGATGATAATGGCGTGACCGGTGTTAGGATCAAAAACACGCAGACGCAGCAACATAAGGAACTTGCCGTTAAAGGACTCTTCATTGCCATTGGCCACACACCGAATACGCACCTGTTTGAAGGCCAGGTTGACATGGAAAACGGCTACATCATCGTAACCAGTGGGCTTCAAGGCAACGCAACCGCAACGAGTGTTCCCGGTGTATTTGCTGCAGGCGACGTGGCCGATCATGTATACCGGCAAGCTGTCACGTCTGCAGGAAGTGGGTGTATAGCTGCCCTCGATGCCGACCGTTACTTAGAGGAGCTCGCTGCACGTGATGATTGATCACGCTGAAGAATCATCTGCTGTGGTCAACTCACTTGTAATATAAACGTGGCATGAAGGCGGTCATTATGACCTCAACAGGCGGCCCTGAAGTGCTCGCTCTTCAAGAGGTCGAAACGCCCAAGCTGCGCAGCCCCAAGGATCTCCTAGTCCGACTCAAGGCAGCCGGTGTCAACCCGATTGATACTAAACTTCGTCGGAACGGCACATTCTACCCGGACCGCCAACCAACCATCTTGGGCTGTGACGGAGCCGGGATTGCCGAAGCAGTTGGTGCCGGAGTCACCCGATTCAAGGCTGGTGACGAAGTCTATTTCTTCAACGGTGGCATTGGCGGGGCCACAGGTAATTATGCGGAGTATGCGGTCGTTGACGAGTGTTGTACCGCGCATAAGCCAGCCAAGTTAGACATGGTGCACGCAGCCGCGGCGCCACTTGTATTGATTACGGCATGGGAGGCGCTTCACGATCGCGGCCAAATTCACAAAAAGTTCAGGGTCTTAATCCACGCAGGCGCAGGCGGCGTTGGTCATGTGGCGATACAGCTCGCCAAACTCGCGGGCGCCCAAGTCTGCACTACGGTTGGCTCAAGCGCAAAGGCCGAATTTGTCAAACAATTGAATGCCGACGAGCCTATCTTATATAAAGAAAGTAACTTAATTGATGCTGTCGGCAAATGGACCGAAGGTCAGGGCGTCGATCTCGCCATGGATAACGTGGGCGCCTCGACATTTCAAGCGACGTTCCCAGCCGTTAAGTATTACGGTGATCTGGTGACCTTGCTTCAACCCGCGTCCGACGTGGATTGGCGTGTGGCTCGCCAACGCAATCTCCGCATCAGCCTGGAGGTGGTACTGACGCCAATGCATCAAGGACTGATAGAAGCCCGAAAACACCAAACGTGGATCCTTGATAGTTGCGCGCATTTGTTGGATGACGAAACACTCCGTATTCATGTAAGTCAAACGCTGCCGCTGGCAGCAGCATCCGATGCGCATAAACAGATAGAGGCAGGCTCGACCACCGGCAAGATCGTGTTGGTGATTGATTAACTGGAGAATGACCTCAGCGCTCTTTACCTCCTGATGTGGTGAAACAGCGTCCTCAAAGTACATTCTCGGTAAAGCGAATGCTAGTCTCGCTGATCTTTGCCCTCATTGGCGCCTGGGTTTTTCTTGCGCTGATCCTTTACGTCTTTCAACCGTACTTCATCTATTTCCCGCTTCGCCAACTCACCGCAACGCCGGAGCTGGTGGGTCTAAAGTTTGAATCTGTCGAGTTCTACACAAATGACGGGGTTCGGTTGCACGGGTGGTACATTCCAACAGAAGATCCTCGCGCCGTGCTGCTGTTCCTGCACGGGAACGCAGGCAATATCTCCCATCGTCTGGAGTCGCTTTCGATCTTCAATCAGCTTAACCTCGCAACCTTTATCTTTGATTACCGAGGTTACGGATTGAGTGAAGGCAAGCCGTCGGAGAAAGGCACCTACCGGGATGCTGAAGCAGCGTTGCAATACCTGACGGAAGAGCGACATGTACCAAAGGAACAGATCATCATCTTCGGTCGATCGCTAGGCGCTGCAGTTGCCACATGGTTAGCGAGCGAATATCAGGCCGGGGCCTTGATCGCCGAGTCTGCATTTACATCCGTCGCTGACATGGCAAGGCGTTACTACCCGTATCTGCCCGCTGCGCTGTTGACGCGAGTCCGATACCCAACACTCTCCCGTATCCGGAAAGTCTCCTGTCCCCTATTGATTGTCCACAGCTTGACCGATGAAATCGTGCCGTATCAGCACGCGCAGCGCCTCTTTGAAGCCGCCCAAGAACCGAAGTCATTCCTTGAACTCCAGGGGGGTCACAATGAGGGATTTCTGAGCAGCGGGCAGCATTACATTACGGGCGTAGACCAGTTTATTTCTAAATATTTTCCAGACTGACACCGAACAACTTTTGCCGGTGACTGGACGAATTTTCTGCATACCTTATATACAAACGTTCCGTCTCAAGGCCCACTCAAACGTTCGGCACCGTTTGACCCGAACAATAGCACCGTGTCACAGTATGACGAGCCAGTGGATCCACATTCCGCGGTGTTAACGATAAGATTCATAAGCATGCTGCAGCCAAGGGGGAAGCAGAATGCGTATCCAATACGTGTCCGATATTCATCTTGAATTCGGACCTTTTGAACTGCCTAAGACAGATGCCGATGTCATCGTTGCGGCTGGTGATATCGGTGTGGGCACCTTCGGATTATCCTGGCTCGACCTTATTGACGGACCGGTTATCTACGTTGCTGGAAACCATGAATACTACGGTGGTGATGTGGTACACACGCTGTCGCGACTGCGCTCGGCTGCGGAACAGACACGCGTTAACTTCTTGGAGAACGATTCGGTCGTCATCGGCGACGTGCGGTTTGTTGGCACGACCTTTTGGACGGATCTCGGCGGTTCTGATCCTGCTCTAATGGACTTCGCAGCGCTTAGCATGAACGACTATTACTGCATCCGCTGTGAAGATAAACCGCTAACACCCGACCACACCCTAAAACTCAATGGAGAGGCAAAGCAATGGCTTGAAGAGACGCTCGACGAGCCTTTCCCTGGCAAGACCGTTGTTGTGACACATCATGCACCAACCCACGAAAGCTGGCACGGCGCCCCAGACTCTCCCATAAAAGAATCCTATTGCAACGACCTTGTTGCATTGATCGGGCGTTACTCGATCGATCTCTGGATACATGGCCACATCCACTACGTATCGGACTACTCGTGCAACGGTGTCCGGGTCGTTTGCAATCCGCGAGGCTACACCGGATACCAAAAAGTCGACCGGTTTGATCCGGCAAGAACCGTTGATATCTAACGGGTGACTAGCGCTGGGCTCCGCGAATGACGCCCCATAGGAAGTCTGAAATTCACGCGCCGCGCACCGGCCCAAACCGTACCAATAACGAGTCATCTCTACTCGGTTGGATCGAACGCACGGGCAACCGCCTTCCGGACCCCGCCACACTGTTCCTGATCGGCACCGTCGTCGTGATCGTCGCCTCGCAACTCGCGGTAACGTTCCACTGGTCCGTTGCAAAGCAATCGATAGCAGGTCCTGTGGCTCCCGGCGGCCAAGCGCTGGTGGAGCCCCTTCATGCAACAAGCCTGCTGAGCGCTGACGGCATCTGGTGGCTTTTGAGCCATTTGATCGAGAATTTCATCACCTTTCCGCCATTAGCCATCGTTTTAGTCGGCATGCTCGGCATTGGTCTTGCCGAACGATCCGGTTTTCTACCGGCCTTGCTCCGTCACCTGATTGCGCGGGTTCCCGAACGATTGCTCACACCTTGCGTCGTGTTATTAGGGATCATGTCCTCTATTGCGTTAGATGCCGGCTATGTGGTTTTACCGCCGATTGCTGCAGCACTCTATCTGGCCGCGGGCCGATCGCCGCTCGCTGGCATCGCTGCCGTATTTGCCGGTGTGTCAGCTGGCTTCAGCGCAAACTTGTTTATCACCGCCATCGACCCACTTTTAGCCGGCCTGACACAGGCGGGCGCCGAAGTGATTAACCCCGGCTATCGAGTAGCCGTAACAGCTAATTGGTGGTTCATGATGGCATCGACCATTGTCCTCACACTCACCGGCTGGGCAGTGACCGCCTGGTTTGTAGAACCACGACTTCCCCAGACTGCACCAGAGATACGGGCCCGAAATGAGAGTCCAAGTTACGTCCCCGTCTCGCCCGCAATCGAAGCCCGCGGGCTTAGCATCGCAGCCCTTTCACTCACGATTGCTTTGATCATTGTCGTAACGCTCATCGTGATTCCAGGTGCGCCACTCCATGGCGAGGGAAAACATTTCCCCCGGTGGGTAGAAGCAACCGTCCCGCTCCTGTTTCTGCTCTTCTTCATCCCAGGCATTGCCTACGGCATCTCGGTAAGAACGGTGCAAAGCGATAAAGACGTAGCCCGTATGTTGGGAGCGACGATGGCAGGGCTTGGTCCCTACATTGTTATGGCCTTTTTTGCGGCTCAGTTCATCGAATCTTTCAAGTACTCCGGACTCGGGGGAATGCTTGCCATGGGAGGTGGACAGGCCCTGGCCGAGGCACACGTACCAACGACGTTACTGTTGTACGGGTTTCTATTGCTGGTGATGGGGACCAATCTGCTGATCGGCTCAGCGTCGGCGAAATACGCGTTCTTGGCCCCTGTCTTCGTTCCCATGTTTATGCAAGTAGGCATCAGTCCAGAACTCACACAAGTCGCCTACCGAGTAGGTGACTCGGTCACCAACGTGATCACGCCCCTTAATCCCTACATGATTATCATCCTGGTCCAGGTGCAAAAGTACGTGCGTGGATCGGGCTTGGGTACGGTGGTGGCCCTGATGCTGCCCTACGCATTGGTCTTCGCCTTCATCTGGAGTGTGCTCTTGGGCGTGTGGCTTGCGATGGACTTGCCGCTTGGGCCGGGCGGTGGACTGGCCTACAACCCCACCCAACCCTAATATGCGGGCACGGCGCGCGGCATAAAGTCGCATACCGATCAGGCTCTTGGGTGCTTTGTGGTAGAATAGAATTCAATCTATTACGGTTACAGGTCGATGCCCAAGAAGCCCATCTACAAGGTTATCTTTCACAACCAAGGCAAGATCTACGAGGTCTATGCTAGACAGGTCCGTCAGGGCGAGATGTTCGGCTTCGTCGAAATGGAACAACTGGTCTTTGGCGGTAAGTCATCGGTCGTCGTCGACCCTTCCGAAGAAACCTTGAAATCCGAGTTCAAGGGCGTCACGCGGACTTACATTCCCATGCATGCGATCATCCGCATCGACGAGGTTGAAAAGGAACGTCCTGGAAAGGTTTTCCAGATGACCGAAGACGGCAAGGTCGTCGCACCCTTCCCCATCTACACGCAAAACAGCGAGTCAAGCAAGAAATAAAGTTTCGCCCACACGGGGGATCGCGTTAGGCTCTGCCAAATAACTGAACGGATCACTTTGACGCCGATGTCATGGGCACCCCCAGCATTTTGCTCCTGAACTCCTGGCAAATCTTGCCAACTTTCTCACGCGCTGACCCTGATAAAACGTTTGAAAAACACTTTTACAAACGCGTCAGCGTTTCGTTGACAGGCTTTACAAAATGTGCGATACAACTAACTTAAGGTGCTGCGGCATCGCCTAAGAATTAGAATATACTTTAATAAAAACGAGCAGGAGGTTGATATGAGCGCTCTTTCCCTAAGATTTACCCGTCATAGGAGTAGTATCAGCGCCTTGACCGGCGCCTTGTTGGTTTCATTGGTATCTGCAGGACCGGCCCTAGGCGATACGCATGCGGTTTCCCAAGACATGCTGAACCGCGGGCATGCCGATGCCAATAACTGGGTCCTTACCAATGGGGGCTATTGGCAGAAGCGTTACGCCCTAGCCAAGCAAATTAACACTGGCAATATCCACCGTCTACGCCCCGCCTTCACCTTCCAGACCGAAGTCATTGAATCCATGGAAACCACGCCCATCGTGGTGAATGGCCGGATGTACCTGACCACGTCCTTCAATCACGTCTATGCGATTGACGCGGTGACGGGTGAGGAGCTTTGGCACTACAAACACAAGATGGGCCCGGTGACCACCTACTGCTGCGGACCTAACAATCGCGGCGTCAATGTGTTGGGCAAGACGGTCTACATGGGCACCCTGGACTCCAAACTGGTCGCGCTGGATGCGGATACCGGCAAGCTACTCTGGCAAACCCAGATCGCCGAGCCGGAACTCGGTTACAGCGAAACCATGGCACCAACCGTCGTCGACAACAAGGTCCTCATCGGGACGAACGGTGGCGAGTACGGCGTCCGCGGCTTCGTGAAGGCCTATAACGCCAAGGACGGTAAGCTGATCTGGACCTTCCATACGATTCCCGAGAAGGGGCACGAAGGTGTGTGGGCAACCCATGATGCCACAGGTCGCGACATGCATCGCGACATCGCCAAGGAAAAGGCGGCTTTGAAGAAGGCCGGCGACTTTTGGAAGAGACTCGGCGGGGGTGTCTGGCAGAATCCCGCGATTGACCGTGAGCTGAACATGGTCTATTTCGTGGCGGGTAATCCCTCACCCGACCTAGACGGCTCCATACGGCCTGGTGATAACCTCTACACCAATTCGTTGGTGGCGGTCGACCTGGACACCGGCAAGTACAAGTGCCACTTCCAGTACATTGCCCACGATGTATGGGACCTGGATGCAGTCAGCCCGGTCATTCTGACGGAGGTTAAAGATAAGAACGGCAAAATCGTGCCCGGCGCGCTGCACGGTGGCAAGACTGGTCACGTCTACGTGCATGACCGTCGCGACTGCAGCCTGATCCGCTTCTCTGAGGCGATGGTGCCCCAAGAGAACATGTGGGTCCTGCCGACGAAAGCAGGGGCGCGGATGCTACCCGGTGCAAATGGTGGCGTAGAGTGGTCACCCATGGCAGTCAATCCAGACTTGGGCCTGGCCTACGCCGTCAACCTGCACCAGCCCATGACCTACCATGTGGAGAGCACACCCTACCCGGGCGGCAAGCTCTGGCTGGGCGGCGCGTTTAAGGTCATCGAGGGTGAGAAGCAGTATGGCAATATTACCGCTGTGGACTATAACACCGGCAAGATCCGTTGGAAGGTCAAGACCGAGCAGCCCATGATGGGCGGAGTCCTGGCCACGGCCGGTGGCCTGGTGTTCACGGGTGAAGGCAACGGTTGGTTCAGAGCCTACGATGCCGCCAATGGTAAGCAGCTCTGGCAGTACCAGGCTGGCGCCGGCGTGAATGCCCCGGCTATCTCCTACACGGTGAATGGCACTCAGTATATTGCCGTCGCCGCGGGGGGCAATGTGCAGTTGAACTTCAAGCGCGGCAACAGCCTCGTTGTGTTTTCGCTGGTCGACAAATAAGTCAAGGCGCAATCATCTTCACGGCCGCCCCACTGGGCGGCCGTTTTTTGTGAACGGTACAAATAAGTGCCGAGTGAACTCATTGTCGCCATAGTGAGTCTGAATCACCACGTTTGCAATGCCCTGAAATGCCCCGCTCCCATCGGCAACGCCCGCCCCGCTTATTCCTTGGCCTATCTGAAATGCCTTACAATGCGCCGCTATGCGGTAGTATATTGCCCCTATTGGTGCCCCTAAAACTGCACCTAAAGATGGCCCGCGACTGTGGGCCGACATGATCCGCCGAAAACCGGGAGGTCAGGCAATGAAAAGGCAAGAGCCAAAATCAGTTATTAACTTCACGCAGAAATGGGTCGAAAACGTCCCGGCGCCCCCGGCAGGAAAGCAGGCTGATTATTACGACACAAAAACCCTTGGCAAAGGGCGCCGGTTCGGGCTGAGGGTCAGTTACCGGGGCACAAAATGTTGGGGCATTTTTTATCAGCATCAGGGACGCACCCGGCGACTCAGTGTTGGGCATTGGCCCCCGCTTTCACTCGCTGACGCCCGCCGCGAGGCCGACAAGCAACTGACCGCGATCCTATTACAGCAAGATCCCGCCGCCGAGCGACACGGCCCGACAGTGGATCAGCTTGCCCGGCTTTACATTGAAAAACACGCCAAACGCCACAAGCGATCGTGGAAACGTGATCAGGAAATAATTGACAGGGACGTGCTGCCGCATTGGGGCCGCCGCAAGGTTCGGGACATTAAACGCCGGCACGTTTGCGAGCTGACTGATCGAGTGGTGGATCGCAAAGCGCCCATCGCAGCTAACAGGCTTTTCTCGCTACTCAGCAAATTGTTTTCCTTTGCCGTCGAGCGCGATCTGCTAGAGCATAACCCGTGCAACGGTGCCAAAAAGCCGACTAAAGAAACGGCCCGCGATCGCGCGCTTGTCAAAAATGAGATCAAAACATTCTGGCACGGCTTGGCGCTAACCAATATCAGCGAGCCGTTGCAGCTTTGCCTGAAATTGCTTTTAGTGACCGGGCAACGTAAGGGCGAGCTTTCGCAAGCAACCAAAGCCGAGGTAAATCTTGACGGGGCTGAATGGCTGATCCCAAAGGAGCGGGCGAAAAATTCCAAACAACATTTTGTGCCGCTCAGCCCGCTCGCCGTTTCACTCTTTACGGCGGCGTTTGAATTGTCGGGCGAAAGCACTTTTGTTTTCCCGTCGCCGACAGCAAACGACAGGCCGATCTTGCCGTCCACCGTTAACAATACGGTAAAGCGCAATTTGGAAAAGATAGGGTTAGAGCCTTGGACGCCGCACGATCTGAGGCGTTCTTGTTCGACGGGAATGGCTGAACTTGCGATCCCCCGCGAAGTTCGGGACAAGGTTTTCAACCATGCCGAGCAGGGCATTGATCCGATTTATACTCGTTACGATTTCGCAGACGAAAAGCGCGCGGCGCTCAATAAGTGGGGCCGACAAGTTGAGGCCATAGTCTCCGGCGAAACCGCCGCCGTTATTGCCCTACGTTAACCCCCGCTCTACAAGGAAAGGTTACGGCGCCAGTGGACGGCGCTGAATGTTCATTTTGTGACGCGCTTCACAGTTGAACTTCCCAAAGCGCCCCAATTCCCCCTAATTCCGGCT
>JAPUIX010000120.1 GCA_027296625.1 Gammaproteobacteria bacterium
TTCTGCGGGTTTGAGCATCCAACCAAAAGGCCTCCTACCAAAATACACAAACAAAGGAACCAGCGTGTGTTCATCATCTTTTCTCCTCCCTGATTAAAAGGGTTCATGATCGGTGAAATGTGTTCGGTGACAATTGGCCAGTAGTGTTGGGTAAAATTACCAAGAATGGTTTCTCTACAGACAGTTTTTTGTCCGTTGTCAGTTATATGTGGGTTACAGTGAATACTAATGAGCAATCATTACCCAGATTACCATACACTAACTACTGATCACTGTTTACCGAAAGCTATAATCTCATCGCTGGATACTAATTACTCACTCTATCTCAAAACCTCCACCAACGGTGTTCCGACTGACCCGGATGGTGGTTTGATTTCCAAATACGCTGCGATGGTCGCGGCTATATCCTGCGGGCCCACCGGCCGACTGATTGCCTGAGCAGGAACGCCGTTACCGGCAAAGACAATCGGTACATATGTATCGTACGTCCATGGCGAACCATGGATTGCCGCGATTTTGTCGATGCCCATTTTCCCTGCTTCTTCGGTGGAGTGTAAAAACCAATAATGTTCTGGCACCAAATGGATGTTGCCGGAACGCTTAGGATGAAAACTGCGCCGGATTTGGTTCTGGAGAGGAGATTCCGTTATTCGCCCGGCAAGTAAATCACTGCGTGTCATCGCATAAGCAATTCCAGGTACTTTCATCATTTCTAAGGCAACAAAGCGTTCCACTTCTTCGATAGCAAGCTTTGCTTCTCGTATCGCGTCGAGATTGAGATAGAGATACGGATGGCTGTGGCTGGCGATCAGGTCATCCCGCCCGAATCGTTTCTTAAGCGCATCCGCTAAAGGACCGCTTTTCTTAAACCAATCAAACGGAAACCGGCCTGTCTCCATACCATGTTCTGCCATGTACTCAGGGGCTTCAGGCGCGCCATGATCGGCTGAAAGCACTATCAATGTTTTATCGAGGCCGATTGTTTCGTCCACATGACTAAAAAGATCCGCAAGCACCCTGTCTAGGCGAAGGATGTTATCTTCTGTTTCCAAACTGGAAGGCCCAAAAAGATGACCAATATAATCCGTCGATGAAAAACTAATGGCCAGAATATCCGTAGCGCTTCCTTGGGCTACTTTTTCGTGCTCGATGAGCGCTTTGGCAAAATCCAATGTCAGCTCATCACCGATAGGCGTTAATACAAGCAACAAATAGAAATGTTTTGCACTTCCGTCTCCCAGGGCATGCGGAAAGGTTCGACCTAATTCCGCAAACGCCCCTTCGTAAGGTCGATCATCAATATCTTTGGCGACATACGTGGAACGATCATGAAGTAAATTCCAGGTTGTTCCTTTATAACCGTCGGCCGGTTTGACTGCGTTCCATTTCTTCACCCACTCCGGATAATCTTTGTAGTAGTAGGTACTGGTAACGAACTGGCCGCTGCTCCTAGAGAACCAGAATGCCTTGCCTGCATGCCCGGCCGGAAGTATGGCTCCACGGTCTTTTACTGATACGCTGAATACCCTTGATTTGCCACCCGTGTGCACGACCAGTTCATCGCCGATCGTGGAGGAGAGCAAATTGCGCGGCGAGACTCCCTGGTGCGGTCGAGGCTTGCGGCCGATGATGTGGTGGCGATCATCCTCGGTGTTGTACACGAAGGCGCCGGTATTCTGATCGATCCAGTCATTGGCGATGATGCCGTGGCGCGACGGGTCGGCGCCCGTCACGAGCGTGGCATGGCCCGGTGCGGTCTCGGTATTGGCATGCCGGTAGTGGGCGTTGTTGAAATGAGTCCCGTTGTCGAGCAGATAACGAAACCCGCCAGTTCCGAAGCGGTCTCCAAATCGCATCAACGCATCCCCGCGGAGCTGGTCCACGGTGATCTGGAGTACCAGTTTCGGGGTCGTACTGGCGGCAGCACGTATCGAGGTCGAGACAGCCAGGATCGCGATAAGAACGAAAGCGGTCAAGACATACTGTTTCCTTTGCATCGCTCTTTATCCCTCGCGATGAGTTGTCACTGAGCTCAGACCGTTGGGGACAAGAAAGGAGGGCGCCCGATGCTCAGGTGTCCTCCTCATTAGGTACCCGCTTTCCTCGCATTCGCGGAAACTTAACCTCGACCCGAAATGAGCAAACGTGTTGTCGGATCGGGGCTAAATCGGCAACCTTGCTGCTTGCCCCGATCCAACACGCTTAGGGAAGAACGTCTGTCGGATCGGGGCTTGGAGCGGCCTCTGACGTACATTTCTGACACATTCGTAGCCAAAGAATTTCGGATCGGGGTTAATTGTTACCCGATGATTCAGTAAGCGTCTTCATCACGTCATCCAGATTAAACTTAGCCGGCGTCTGGCGTGGTGGAAACTTCTTGAAGGTCGTAAGGAATTTGCCCACGAACTGCTGTGCAGGAGCCAGCAGGAAGACGCGCTTAACCCACCAATGGTTGTAACTGTTCGAATCGGTGTCAGCGCGCTCAAAGGGATCCGAGCGCAGGTTGAAGAACTTGGGAGCGCGCAGCATCACGAAAGGATCTCGCCAGACATCAAAGCGGGCGGCACGCTGCTCTGCGAACACAAGCTTCCACTGATCGTAGCGCAGTCCGACCAGCACACCGTCATCGTTGAAATAGAAAAACTCGCGGCGCGGACTCTTTTTCTCTTTTCCGGTGAGATGCGGGATCAGGTTATAGCCATCCAGGTGCACCCTGTACTTCTTGCTGCCGGCCTTATGACCCTTCATGAGTTGTTTCTTGATATTCGGCTCGCCAACTGCGGCCATCAGTGTCGGCACCCAGTCCAGATGAGACACGATTCCGTTAGAGATCGATCCAGCCTTGAACTTGCCGGGCCAGCGCACCATACCGGGCACACGGTAGCCGCCCTCCCAGTTGGTATTCTTCTCCCCACGGAAAGGGGAGATGCCACCATCGGGCCACTCGTTGTAATGGGGTCCGTTATCAGAGGTGTAGATGACAATGGTGTTGTCGGTGATCTTAAGATCGTCCAACAAGTTGAGCAGTTCACCGACATGGCCATCGTGCTCCACCATGCCATCGGCATAAATTCCGAGCCCCGTTCTGCCTTTACTCTCAGGTTTGAGGTGGGTATAGAAATGCATGCGTGAGGTGTTGATCCAAGCTAAAAAAGGTTTGCGTGCTTTATGAGCACGCTTAATGAAATCGACCGTCTTGTTCAGGAACTCTTCGTCCGCTGTCTCCATGCGCTTGCGGGTGAGCGGGCCTGTATCTGTGCACTTTTGCTTGCCCATAGGGCCAAAGCGTGGGTCCTTTACATTGCTTGCCTTTGTTGTGGCGACGCAATCCAGCACGCCGCGTGGGCCAAACCTGCTGCGGAATTTGGGATCCTTGGGATAGTCCGCATGTTCCGGCTCTTCCTCAGCGTTGAGGTGGTAGAGGTTTCCATAAAACTCGTCAAAGCCGTGCAGGGTGGGTAAAAACTCATTGCGGTCACCCAGGTGATTTTTACCAAACTGACCGGTCATGTAACCCATGGGTTTGAGTAACTCGGCCAGGGTGGGGTCCTCTGCCCTGAGGCCTAGGTTAGAGCCGGGCAGACCCACCTTGGTAAGCCCGGTACGCAATGGACTCTGGCCGGTGATGAAGGCGGACCGGCCCGCCGTACAACTCTGCTCGGCGTAGTAGTCGGTGAATAACACGCCCTCATTGGCAAT
This sequence comes from Gammaproteobacteria bacterium, assembly GCA_027296625.1. Classification (NCBI taxonomy): domain Bacteria; kingdom Pseudomonadati; phylum Pseudomonadota; class Gammaproteobacteria; species Gammaproteobacteria bacterium. The sequence continues at coordinate 3,700 of JAPUIX010000120.1, forward strand.
TCGGTCGATGTTGGGTGTCTGGTAACCCACAAGCCCTCTGCTGTAGGCACTGAGGTTCGTGATGCCCACATCATCGCTCATGATAACGAGAATGTTGGGTTTCTTTGCACCTGCGGCCAGTGCAAGCTCGCTGGTAAGCATCAGAAAAGCCAAGCCCGCCGCCAGGGCCAGGAAAACTCTCTTTACGGATTTCATAGGTCTCTCTCCTTTTGTTGAGGGTGAGCGCTACTTCCTCAGAGCACGGCGAATGTAGCAAGAGGCGTCCGGGACATGAACTGTCAGAATTGACAGTATTTCCACAAAAAACTTCCAGGTGATCCCTTCACTCAGGCGACCGATAATCAGGCTCGGCGACTACGGCATTCGTCGTCCTGCGTAAGCTGGCTCGCTGGAAAACAAGGCTGACAGGTGCAGGAGAAGAAGGGACAGCACCCGGAGAAGGCGTCTGAACGGTTAGACGGAAGGCGAGACAAACGAGCGTCCTTCGAGCGCCTCACGCATGGCGACCAGGAGATCCGACGCTAACCGTGGCTTCACGACGAACCCGAGCGCGCCGGTCGCCAGCGCCTCACGGATGAAGTCGGGGTCCTCATGCACCGTCAAAAAGACGATCTTCGCGTGGGAGCCGGCTTCTCTCAGT
>JAPUIX010000121.1 GCA_027296625.1 Gammaproteobacteria bacterium
CGCACCTGGCGTATTGCTTGCGCGTAATGACAACTGGCCTTACACAGACGGAAGACGTGGTATGCAATCCCGATTGGTTTCATTGAAGTGTCGCAGCCAGGCCATGCCATAAGGCCCACCCCAGCCCAACGCCCCTCGCTTTCCGGCACCCCGCCCCTACTCGGGGACTTGTCCCACGGTGACATTCTGATTCAATCAAGCTACTGTGAATGTCTCGGTTTGGCGCGGCCTTTTATTCAAGACAGCCGGCTGAGCGGAAGATGCAGTCCTGTCCATGGAAGGTGTTTGACACGTAACCATAGAAGGGGCATCCAAATGTATCGCTTGCGAACACCTATAGTTCTTGCTCTCACCACGCTGAAAATTCATTGCTTACCCAGCACTTTGGTTCTGTTTGCGACGATGACTTTGATTGTCGGCGGATGTGCCGCCACCACTCAACGGGACCAAGCGGACCCTCAAGACGCCGCTGCTGAGGCTCGAAAACAGAGTGAGTACGCTGCGGAAGACTTAGGTGTGGTTGATCACGTGTATCAAGTAAAAAAGCTGCCGGTAAAGGTTGCTTTCGGTTCCTGTTCAAAAGTGCATAAGCCTCAGCCTATCCTGAATACAATAGCTGCATTGAAACCAGACGTGTTTATCTATCTCGGTGACAGTATTTATGCAGATGAGAACAATGGACTCGAGTTCAAAGGAAAGGATGAACCGGGCTTACCGCGTTTTGTTGCTAGATATGAGCAGCTGGGTGCAAAAAGGGAATTTCAAAATCTCAAGTCCTCCACCAAACTGATTGCAACGTGGGATGATCATGACTATGGCAAAAACGATGCAGGCAAAGAGTATGTTTTCAAGGAGGACTCAAAACGAATTTTTCTGAATTTCTTTGAAGAACCCAAAGACTCTCCTCGGTGGACGCGACCCGGAGTCTATACGTCCTACTATTATAAAGGTCCTGGCAATTCACTGCAGATTATCGTTTTAGATACCCGTACATTCCGGGACGAACTGATTTCGAGTAACGGGCGCTATGTACCCAATCAAGACGCGGCAGCAACGCTATTAGGCAGTGCTCAGTGGCTCTGGCTTGAGGAGCAGTTAAAGATTTCGGCCGATATGCGAATAATAGGTTCGAGTATTCAGTTCGGTCATGAATCCAACGGTTATGAGTCCTGGACAAATTTTCCGCATCAAAGGCAGAAGATGCTCGACTTGATAAAAAAGACGGGAGCTAAAGGTGTCATTTTTATCTCGGGGGATGTGCATTGGGGCGAAATCTCCAAGATTGAAGAACCCGGGCTTTATGCATTCTATGATGTAACGTCGAGCGGGCTTACTGAAACATGGAAGGATTTTTCGCCCAACAAGTACCGTATTGGCGAAGTTCAAAGGGCAAACCATTTTGGTCTCATATCGTTTGATTGGACCAGCGACATTCCACGTGCGCGGCTTGAAATCCGTGACTTGGAAGGAGAGGCGGTTAATGGCGTAGACTTCTCTACGACTCCCGAGTAAAAAATACTAGACCGAGCTGTACCAAGCTGCGCGCGATGGGGAGACCCAGCGGTTGCGAAGCAACTGCATTGGAGTTCGCTCCGCGAACTCCGCGTGAACGCGCATCAACGCTTTCTGTTCTTCGGTGTTATAGATCCTCGGTCTTTGCTTCATCTGCAACACTCCCTCTCCTTGTCAGGAGACTAGTGCGGTTGAATTCGCAGCCCCATTGCCGTCACTCGTCTAACCACGAGAATGGTTACGAATATTCGCTACTCGATGATCGCGGTCACCCACCGATAGACCTTCCAAATCCCGCAAAGCACTTTTGTTTTCACCATCCTCGCTGATTCGATTGCTCCCTTTCAGGATTGGGCTATCTGCCTCAGCGGCCGGTTACACGGACATCCACTCCGGTCCAGTCATTCGGCTTCAGCATATTAGGATGAATCCACCCGAGGGGCGCCCGTCCGGTCGTTTCTGCCCACGCGTATTCCCGTCCCTCATGCCGAATTGTCTTCCCCGTGGTCGGTAAGAGGATCCCCACCATTGCATGACTATGTGCGCGAGAAATGAAAATCCTCGCCTCAATTCCCGCCCGTTTGAGCAGGTGCAGCAGCAAAAGAGACTTCGAATCACAGTCCCCCCAGTCTTCCGACACGACGAGTGGCGGGGGTAACACATTAAATGCCAGTTCTTCGGGGATGCGGTACGGAATATCCTGCACGAAGGTCAGCAGCCAACGTGCGGCGTCGCGCGCGTTCCAGTTGCTTCTGTCTATCACCAGTTCCATACGATCAAGCAGAGCGCTCAGGTCGTTCGCACTCAGCCTCGAGACCTCGGTGTAGACACAACCCCATGGCCGGTACTTACACTCGGAGGGTAGTGAGCTTTGCCCGAGATACGCGTGCTCGGCATACAGAGCAGACATCGCTTCGTGACCATGAGCGAACGTAACACGGTAGGGCGCAAGACCCTTTGCCCGCCAGACGTGCTGGGTGCTCTGGTAGGATGTTTCATCGGACGGCTGTTTAACTGTCCCCAGATCCACGACCTGGATGGTGGTTCGTACGCGGTCAACTGATTTTCTAACTGACAATTCATCGTCAAATACCGCCAAGCCCAGGAACAAGACGATCCAGACTCCGTTCAAGATCGACCATCCCTTGCTGGATTTCTTACGAGGCACTGCTAGTCCAGGGTTTGTCCCAGCGGCGGCAGGGGCAACAAGCCGGTCAACAACGTGTCCAGGCCTTCTCTTGCCAGCAGCCCCATTACTCCAAGGACAACCGCCATCACGATCGCGCAGGCGATGTTGCCGTTACGTATCTCTTCGATTTCATCTATGTTCGGGGTTAACCGCACCGACGCACGCACACCCACAATGATTACCCCAGCACCGACAACCAACGCAGCCAAGATCAGACCGATCGCGTACGCGAACACCCAGGTTACGTCTACCCAGGTGTTAGCGGAGTACCGTAGTAGATCTAGCGCACTGAAAGTATTTTGCACGGCGTTTTGCACCATCAGACCCATGGCAAAGATTGCCCCGGCCAGCGAGATTCCCACGGCTATGTTGCCTTCGTGGATGGCGGTGTCTACGTCAGGCAGGCCTGCGAACCGTTTGATCAGCCGTGCGGCGGTAGTAATACCAACTACACCGACAAAAACGCCGAAGGAGAGTTTGGCGAGGCCGATGAGGATGATCGTTGTGTCCATGAATTAGACTAATTGGACAGAAGTAAACGGAGTCTAACCTGAATAGACCTGTTGGTTCTCATGAAACGCAGTTGAACGATCAAACTCGGAACACAAAACCTAGTTTGGGAGATCATCCATCGACGCGATGAGACAATGAACGCTCCCTGTGTGAGTTCCAGACCAATCGATTCACACCTCTACGACACGCACTTTTAGATCTAGAATATCACTGAGGTGATGTCTGGTTGTGGCCGTTAGTACGCATAGCGACTGACGCTAAACACCTGGATTTATGACTGCTACGTCCACCAAAGCAGGCATTCCGCGTGTAGCTCAGGATGTTCATCCATTCAATTGGAGAACATCACATGGAACCCAATCAGAGATCTTCTTTGGCACACCTCAGGACGCACGCATTTTGGTTGTAGATGCTCAACGTCTGCCAGCATCGACGACGGAGATCAAACGATTTCGATCGTCACGGAAGGAGACCTTCGCCGCGGAGAGGTACTGGAACACCACCGATGCACTAAAGGCTGCTTAGATTTCTACAGAACCGTTAGGTTACGGTACTCCGATCATTTCAGTGCATGCACGCAGCACGAGCGTTCCGTTCGGGTCGACCCACGCTTCCATACCGTCGGGCTTGATCAAATCGCGATATTGGGCCCAGCCGGCTTCGTCGTGAAAGTACAACTCCGCGAGACCGGCATACGGTTCGACGTCTGCTTCGATGCTGTGACTTACGATGTAGCCGAACCCGTTCGCAGCGGCCAGCGTCTCCGTCACGTTGGGTACGTGAACATTCAGCCAGTGCGCAAAAAACGCGTCATAGTCGCAGTCGCTACGCGCCTTCACAAAAAAACTTACCTTCAGAAAACCCGAACGCGTATTGGGGTACGGCTCGTTCAACGTAAGCGGTTCAGACGCAAGTTGGTCGGAGCCATCCAACACGACGTATTCCCGGGTCGCCCAAGGCACGTAGGGTTCGGCCTTCTGTTGAAACGTGTCCGTTGGTTCGGTGCCATGCGGCACTTCTGGCCGCGGTAGCTGCCGGTCGAACCACAACTGAGCCAGGCCGTCCCAGGGATGCTCACCGTCCCGGTTTGCATCAAACAGCGTAGCGATATAGCGGGTTGCATGCACCTTGCCGCGCGCCGCTTGATCGTGTTGCGCCTGAATGACCAGCGGCATGTGGTTGGCGAACCAGTGGGCGACCAGTTCCTCCCGGGAGGTGGTCGATCTGCGCTTGATGAGATAGAGCATCTTTGCGCCTGGCGTCGACAGAAGCTGGGTGTCCATCGGTTGCTCCTCGCACTTGCGTCAGGATCTAGGAGTATATCTGCTGCAAAATTCGACGATAAATAGATTTTAGATTTTTTTCGGCTGGTTCGATTTCCGGCCTATCAAAGCAGCGTCGATTGGTCCTTGTGGCCGGACCACTTCGGTAGCGCGTCGGCCATCTCCATCACCCGCATACCGTAGAAGATGTGACAGGTCGGCTTGAACGCCGCCGGCACCTGTGGCGGCGTGCCGAAGTCGAACAGGGTGGGAAAGGCGAGCCACATGTTGCGCCCCTCATCGGCAATCAGCGTGCCGCAACACGCACATGCCACCTTACAGGGCAGAATTCTTTCATCGCGCTCCAGCGTGCTGTTGTAAAAGCGCAAATGCTCGACGCCA
>JAPUIX010000122.1 GCA_027296625.1 Gammaproteobacteria bacterium
TCTTCGATCATCTAAACTCATGTAATAACGATCGATTGCATCTAGATAAAACAAGATAATTAAAATAAGATTCGTTTCTTTAAACATCTCCTCAGTCGGCAACTGCTTGCTTATGAAATGCGCCAGGATTCCCCAAAAGCCTGCTTCATTATAGAAAGTACAGTTGCCGTTTTGCGCTTCGATACGATAGGTGTGTCGGGCTTTGAACAATAAGGGCAAACTGCTCTCCCAACTTAGTTGTCTATTCGGCTCGACCGAGATAAGGGTGATTCTTACTTGGCTTCTTTTGCCGCTTGGAGAAGTAGAAGTCAATTCGACTTCAGCTCCCTCGTGCATCTCGCCCACAAAGCCAGGATCGGCAACGTTCCAATCGGGCCAGGCATCAAAGTCCGTCAGGACTTGCCAGACTTGGTCAGGGCTGGCGCTGATTTCAACCATGGTTTGAAGTTCACGAGCCATATCGATTTCCCCCGCGCTGGGAGTCTCCGTTCGAGGCCACGAGGTCGCGCAAAGTTAGCTCCCGCCCTGCGGCGTCGGTGACTCTGGTGTCGAAGTGATCGAAAATCAGGAGTGTCGAATCCACCTCGGTCGTCAGCGAGCTTGTGGACCCGGGTGCTTCCTCGCGCAGATAATCGGTGGCGGTCAGCGGGCCGAGCACCGGATGGAGAGCCCCGCCGTCGAGGATCAAGGTCTCCGACGTCGCGGCGAGCTTACGTTCCGCCAGCATCCCACCGGCCGGAATCTCGACCAACAGGCTTACGACACCGATGTCGTCATCGAAGTGCAAAGCGCGCATCCGTGCTCCACTCTCCAAGCGGATCTGTGGTCGTTCCAGGGGACTCAAGATCCGAACGCCCCGATCCGTGTCTGCGCCGATGGGCCGCGGAGCCGGGCGTGGCTTGCGGCGCAGCGCGCGCCAAAGATCGATGAACACAAACCGCTTGAGACCACGGAGCCACTTCTTCGTCCGCATTAAAGAATCGAAGTAGGCCGCGTCCGAGACGTACCATACCAAGCCGTTTGGACGAAGGAACTCGGATGAGCCGTGACTTACCATGAAAAGGCGCAGATCGTGCTCCGCCACAACCTCAGTGTGGACCGCGCCTGCCGGTTCCCAAGCATAGTCCCCCGGTTGGAACGAGCCGGCTTGCGGGTGCGTTCCGCAGCCCTCAAGCACAAAGAACTCCGACGCACCTATGTGGCGGTGTGGCATTAACCGACTACCGGGCAGCATGTGCACGACCGCCGACCACCGCCCTGAGACGGGATCAGCGTGGACCACCCGCATCTGAACTCCCGGCGAGAGCGCGCTCCACGGCACGTCATCGAGGGCCATGTGGGCAGTTCGTGCAGCGGGCATGCTGGTCGTCTCGATTCGGTCGGTCATGGCGAGTCCTGTGATCTCGGTGGCTGGTGACCCACCAACACGTGGCAAGCGCGTGTTTGCGATACGTCTGCCCTTCCCTGGGCAAACGTTTTGTTAATTAGCTACAAGCGTCACTCGATCAGGGCTTTGGCTTCGTCATCCAGACATTGGGATCCGGCGCCAGATTGCGGCGATACCAGTCAGCAATCGCCCGCCCGACTTGCTCAGGCTGATCTTCTTGTACGAAATGCAATGTCGTGCCAATAAATGCGGTCTCGTGGTTTTTCCAACGCTGGACACGCCATTGTACATCCCATTCCTCGGTAACTTCGCCTGGATATCCGTAGACTTCCATCGTGGGTATAGTCTTCTCCCCCAGCCACTTGTTGTAACGTTCCATCGCTTTATCGGTATGCGGAACGTCGCCCTCGATACTAACCTCGCGTGCCCACATAAATAGTGGTTTGCGCCATTCAGGCTTGCGGAACGGATCACGATAGGTTTCCATTTCACGTTGCGTCAACTCTCGATGGGTGTGGAGTTGCATCACCTGCTCAATGAACATGTTCTGATTGATGGCAAGATCCTGGGCAGCCGGTGATTTGTAAAGTTGATAATGGAGCACTGCGCCTGCCTTGCCCTTACGCTTCAGCGCCTCTTTAATATTGGTGATGGGATAGAAAGGGGCGATAAGTGCTTCCATCATTGCAACGCCACGAACATTCTTTGGATTACGGGCCGCGTAATCCAAACCGATGACCGAACCCCAGTCATGAACCACGAGAGTAATATTTTTCAGATTTAACTTGTTAATGAACGCATCGGTGTACTTGACGTAATCCGGAAGCTCATACTTCACATCCGGCTTGTCGGACAAGCCATGTCCGATGTGATCAAAAGCGATGATCCGCCCATAGGGTTTCAGGTAAGGGATCACGTTACGCCAAATATAGACCTGCTCTGGTGCACCATGGATAAAGAGAATCGGATCACCCTCACCTTCATCGATATAGGCGATGTTCGCGCCGTTGATCTCGACGAATTTGTACTTGTAGGGAAAGTCGGTAGAGGGTCGCTGTCGCTGCCATTCATATTGGAATGCGGCATCACCGGGTTCTGGGGCCGTGTTATGGATAAACTCGGGGGGTGTTTTGTATTTCATGATAAAACCAGGTGCCTTCACCCCTTGGTCATAGCCCTGACCGTCTCCAGCCGCAATAACGTTAGCTGATCCCGCGAACAGCGTGATTGCCAAACCCGCAGTTAATACAAAAAACTTTAACCCGCTTTTCATACTCTTGGTCTCCTTATGGTTAAAAGTTACGTTCCAGACGCCGCAATGAGGATGCCGGATGCGACGGCGTTAAAACTGCCAGGAAAAGCCCCATTCCAATGAATTTCTTGTACCTTTGAACCATATTCAGCCCTCCTTCGGTTAAGATAAAATCAAATTGTCTTAGACTCCTGTGATTGTTCCCCCTTTAATAGCAATCTTTCTCTTTTTCTGTCAACTCGTAAAATTACTAGATTTGGGGAAAAAAATTACTAGGTTTAGGCGGGGCATTCCAGCGGTATAGTGAATTACGTGAGGATTGAAGAAAAGTCAGTCTTGGCATACATTATTTGATTTTTAATAAGCCTCTAACAGGCCGAATTGGTGCCAGGACTCAATTCATTAGCTCATTAATTGCGTCTTGGCGGCCTGATAGCGAGCAAACCCAAGCCCGGAACGGCTACAAGCCCAACAAGAAGTGACATTTAA
>JAPUIX010000123.1 GCA_027296625.1 Gammaproteobacteria bacterium
GCGAATACCACGGCCAGGCTGCTTACGACCATTTGGATTAGCCTCGTCCGATCCTGATCTGACCACGCCCCGCGAGCGCGATAGCCAAGACCGGCCGCGATACCACCGAAGCCGGCGAGCCCGATCGCCACTTCGGCAATCGCCTGCAGGATGCTCTCTGATTCCAAGGCCCCGCCGTCCAACTAGTCATTAATGTGTAAAAGTGAAAGATAACAATTCAATTTACTTGATCCCTTGCAAACGTCCGCTTTGGGTCATTAGCGGCCCCTTTGACCAATATTAGCTCAATGTCCGCTTCCGCGGGTAAAGCGGACGTTCAAACTGCTATCAAATCTACAAAACTGATGGCCGCTAACGGCCAGAAGCGATCAGTCACTCGGTCATCAATTCGACATGATCACTGGCCGACAACGGCCAAAAGCGACCGACGTAGCTCGGTGCCACGCGCTGCTGGCAACCTTTTGAAGTTTTCCTGGTGTTGATCGCTCGTGATAGGGTGCGATGCTAAGTTCGTGTAGAAGTTGGAGCGCAATTCATGACGCTCGTAGTAACCGTCAATGGGCCCGATTCGATCTGGCTGCTAGCTGATAGGCGCTTGTCCTTCAACAAGGCGCGTCCGCCCAAAGACGACGCCTGCAAAGTCATGTTTCTCGAAACGACAGATGGTGTCGCCATCCTTGGATATGCTGGGCTTGGAGCGACCTCTCTCGGCACCGAACCTGCAGATTGGATGAGCGCCGCCCTTCGCGGCAGGAAGCTTTCGCTGGAACAATCCCTCGGCGTACTGGCGGAAGCAACAAAAAAGCAGTTGCCGCGATACATGATTCGGATGCCGGGAAGTGGCGGACCTGCTCACAGTGTGATCGCTACGTCTTTCGTCGGTGAAGAGCCGAAGCTTTACACGATTGACTTGGTCTTTGCGCCTGACCGCAAGAGCTACAACTTTCGGTACACGCGACAGGTAGTTGAAAAACCGTTAGTCGACAGGCAAATGACACCGCGCTTGGCATTAGGTGGAAGCGGTGCTCTGTTCCTGACAAAGAATAGGAAGTGGAAACGTAGCCTGCTTCGTATTGTAAGAGCGCACGACCGAGGTCAGGTATCGCCTCATGCCGTATCCGACTACCTGGCCAACCTGAATCACGAAGTACATCTAGGTGTTGTCGATCAGTCCGTGGGGCCACGATGCATAGTTGCCTGGCGGAATAGAAAGAGCGGTTTTCATAAAGGCGGCGGCGGACTCCAGTTCTATACCGGCACGACGAGGGATGCGAGCTCGATGTGCCTCCCCACGATCGCAAATGGGATGGATATTAGTGCCCTTGCCAACATGCTGATGCCTCAGGTGATGGCGAATTTCGAGGCAATGCTAGCCGGCGAACCAGCCATCGAGCCAGACAAAGATGAGATCAATGCTGAGTTGGCCCGTCTTCCTGACAATCCTGACGAAAAACTTCGCTAATTATCATTCCTGACGGAAGATACGTCGCCCGCGAACGAACCAGCCAGTCCAAGCTTGATGACCGCTTCGGGTCGTTAGCGGCCCTTCAACATCCTATCAGCTCAACGACCGCTATTGAGTGTAAAGCGGACGTTCAAATCGCTGTAAATCTCAATTTTGACAGTCCGCTAACGGCCACTAGCGGACGTCAATAGTGGCCGCCTAGTTTACTCGCTCAGCTCTTTCGCCCTGCCATTCGAATCCGTAAACGACGCCATTTTTGACATCGAAATCAACGAGCGATCCATTTACAGAATGGAAAAACTGCGATTCGGTTTGAGGCAAAATGATGAATCGTTCATCCCAGTCGTCTAGATACAGGGACAGGTGATCGTTGATCAGTGAAATCTCGACAGGTCCTGACTCCTGAGTTTCATAACGACCGACATATCGCTCCAAGACCTCTTGCCCGACGACGATTAGTTCTCGAACGACCGGTTCGATGTCCGGTAACCCGTATTCTTTTGCAATTGACAGTAACAGCTCGCCAATAATGCTTCCGTTATCAGAATTGACCATTACAACTGCCGCGTACGGTTCTTCTTGCCACGCGATTAGCGAGGCCCTAAATCCCTCGTCACTTCCGCCGTGTCTGAATGTATGTTCGGTAACCTCAGGTCCAAGCCCCCAATCTTCTTCACCGGCGACGAGCATTTCTACTACCGTGCCATGCTTCAGAATCCCGTCCTGCCCGCTTTGCAGAATCCTCTGAACCTCGATGGCGTACTGGATCAGTTCGCCCGGCGTCGTCCACAGTCCGGCCGCAGCCATCTCCGGGTAAATGGGCCAATTTCCTTCGACCTCGTCCCCATTGACCCGATACCCAGTGGCCGCGAGCGCATGGTATTCCGCAGGCAACGGATTCTCGAACGTACTTCCCTGCATATTCATTCGATCGAGCACGTTGCGTTGCATCGTCTCGGGGAAGGCGACGCCCTCTTTATCTGCAATCGCCAGCTGCATGACCGTGTATCCACCACCGGAGTAGAGCCAGGCCTTACCGGGTTCTCTGAACACCCGGACAGGATCCGTGTTTCCGCGACCTTCGAGAACGTCGACGACGCCCGGAATATCGTCGCCCTTGTCGTACCCCGGGAACCCCCACACCGTCAGGCCGGCCGTATGGTTGAGGATGCGCCTCAGCGTCACTTTCTCCTTTGCTGTGAACTCATTTTCCGGCACCTGCCAGGAGGTCAGGTAGTTGTTGATGTCTTCATCAAGATCGAACGTACCTTCCTCGACCAGTTGATGCGCGCGCACTGCAGCCACAGGCTTGCTGATCGACCCCGCCAGGAACATCGTGTCCGTACTCACCGGCTGCCTATCGGAAACGTCGGCCATTCCATACGCTTTGCTCCACCGAACCGCCCCATTGACGGCAAAGGCCACGCTGAGGCCCGGAATGCCGAGCTCTTCGAGCCGAACATTGATGTTGTACGTTGGCTTTTCCTGCCCCTCGATCTGCAGCACGGGCGTGAGGCTGTTTTCGATTCTCGCAATGCGAGATTTTGATGACAGATCAACTGAGCTGTCATCGTCGACCGTGCAGCCGAGAAAGAGCAAAGCCAAGACCGGAAAAAGTTGCTTCATAGCGACTGCCTCACGAGTAATGCTTCTTTCAGCATGGCGTCTCTGGTGATGTCCGCTTTGGGTCGTTAGCGGCCCTTTTGCCCCATATTAGTGGAATGTCCGCTTCCGAGGGTAAAGCGGACGTTTTCCGATTCAATTTCGGGAGTCTCAGGTTTAGTGTCCGCTTTTCTCAAGAGCGGACGCTTTCATGTACCCAAAATCACCAAAATTAAGGTCCGCTTTCGGCCAGAAGCGGACATTAACCGACTTCCCAATTTGCAGTTCGCGCCTGATTGTCTAAGCTACTCCCCTCTTGGGGAGGGGCGCATGATTCTTCGAAAATTGGCTGATGCCATCAGAGAGCAGAACTGGTCCACAGTTATCCTCGAAATCCTTATCGTCGTCGTCGGTATTTTCATCGGCCTTCAGGTGGATGGCTGGAATGAAGGGCGAATAAAGCAGCAAGACATCGAAGTGCAGCTTTTGCGTATCGCCGACGACGCTGCTGTGCTGATTGCTGAGACCGATCTCCTCATAGTGGATTACGATAACCGTATCGCGAGGGCCCAGATCGCACTTGAAGTACTGGATGGCACACCATTGACCGAGGCAAACACACCCGCCTTTGAGCGGGCGCTGGAAGAAAGCTACCAACTGAATGAGATCGAAATTGATTTGCCAGGTCTGGAT
>JAPUIX010000124.1 GCA_027296625.1 Gammaproteobacteria bacterium
CGCGCAGCGGAACGCCGCCTGCCCTCGAATTTTGGAGCCTTCTAAATCAGTTACACCTTTCAATTTCATTATGTCTCCCATGCATGAAAATAGTGCTGCTCAAATACCATATGCGTCTTCGCAGCGTGCGCGAGCAAACGATGTTTGCAAAACGTGATGGGCCACACACTGAACTTGAATCCGAGGCGTTACGTTGTCTCCCGGCTTAACGGTAACGCACGGAGGCGAACCATGGATATCCTGCCGGATCAATCCTATGACGACATCACCGCTCTCGCAGCACTGATTTGCGACACGTCGATTGCCCTGGTCAGCCTGATCGATGATGGTCAGCAGCGATTCAAATCACAGCACGGTGTCAACGCGGGGCAGGCGTCCCGGGCCGCACCCTTTTGTGAACAGACAATTGCTCGGCCGAATCAGCTGTTCGTGATTCCCGACGCGCGCCATGACAAACATTTCGCCGACACTCCTCTGACAATGGACGGATCGCCGATACGTTTCTACGCTGGCGCAGCGCTGGTAACCTCGGGGGGCGACACGCTCGGTACGTTGTGCGTCATCGATCAAGTCCCGCGTCAACTCACGGACGACCAGAAAAACGCGCTGTTGGCGCTGTCACGGCAGGTCGTTGCTCAAGTCGAACTGAGCAACGCGGTGGAAGAGTTGAAAAAAAACAACACCGCAAAATTACGCAATTACCAGGGCCAGGTCGAGGAATACCAGCGGCGGCTCGAGCTGAGCAATGCCCGCCTCAAGACACTGAGCGTCACTGACGACCTAACCGGTCTGAATAATCGTTTCGCGTTTGAAGAAGAGTTTCCCGACGCGGTTCAGCGTGCGTGGCAATCTGAATCACCGCTGTCGCTGTTGTTTCTGGATGCCGATCACTTCAAGTCCTATAACGATGAATTCGGCCATCCGGCCGGTGACGATGCGCTCAGAACCATTGCCGGATATCTCAAGGGGAGCATGCGTACGACCGATTTCGTCGCTCGGATCGGTGGCGAGGAGTTTGTGATCATACTGCCCGGGGCCTCCCGGGAGAGTGCCCGGGCGCTGGCAGAGCGATGCCGTAAGGCACTGGAGTTGGCAGCGTGGCACAAACGACCGATTACGGTGAGCATCGGGATCTCGTCTCTGGACGGACGGAATATCAACACTGGCACGCTGCTATCTGAGGCCGACCAGGCCCTCTATCATTCCAAAGCAACCGGCCGCAACCGAGTCTCGCATGCGAACGATCTGACGGAGCAGGATCTGCTAGTGTGCGCGAGCTCTGTGCCGAGGGTACTGGCAAGTTAAGAGAAAGGCGTGGGCGACCTGCACAGAATGTGGCTTCTTTATACGCTGAATCGCTCGAAAATTGCTGATTGTTGACTTAATCACGTCTTTTTGAAGCGATCGGGAATGTCTGCTTTGGGTCGTTAGCGGACCTTTTCGGCAAGTTTAGCCCAACGACCGCTTTGGAGCGTATAGCGGACGTTCTGGAGCGTCCTTTGCAGTGATCCAGGATCGAATGTCCGCTTTCCCCAATAGCGGTCGTTCAATCAGCCTAAATGATGCCAATTCGACCGGCCGCTAACGGCCAACAGCGGTCAATGTAATAAGTAATGTCACGCGTATTGTAGGATCACTGGATCAGCGGCGTTGCCACCAATCATTCTCAATTGTGACCGGCGTCGGAAAGCGTTTTAAAATGCTTCGTAGAACCGCCCCTCAATCAAACCGTTTGGATGTGGATCGGTATTACTAAAAGTTATTGGCAATGTACCGACGCCCCCTGTGTTTGGTGGACCGGAGACAATAAAATGTAAATGAGGTTCGGTACTATTGCCGGAATTTCCACTCAGAGCAATGACGTCGCCCATGCTTACTATTTGCTGCATCGCAACCATTGCGCCATGCTCGGCAAGGTGAAAGTAGAGCGCAATAGAATTATCGTCATGAGTTATGCCGACTACATTTTCTTCGCCCGGAACGCCCGTACCGTCCATAAAACTGTCAACGACTCTGGTGACAGTGCCGCCGCGTGAGGCTATGAGGGTCGTACCAGTAGGCATCAAAAAATCGTAACCGTACTGGTCCGGCGTTCCCGTTCTATGGGATCCGTTTGTGCAATTTCCTTGGCCCACCAGATAGGATGAGCCTGGTTCATAGGGAAGCACATACGGTGACGTCGATTGCTCCGGATAGGGCCCACATCCGGCAGATGTTGGCGGCGTTTGACCACCTGAACTACCATCACAGGCAGCAAACGATAAAGCAAGAGCGAATATGCCAACTAGTCTTAACTGCACATTTTCATTCCCTTGATCCGAACTTGCAGGCTAACGGGGTCCCAGATAGACAGTCGCTTCATAGTGCTTCCCGGTTTGAATAATGCGTCATTACTTTCAATCCGCCGTATTTAATTGACTGGCCGCTTCGGGTCGTTAGCGGACCTTCAGGGCAATATTAGCCGAATGTCCGCTTTCGGGGGCATAGCGGACCTTCGATAGACCCGAAAAGCACTCAAATAACAGTCCGCTTTCGGCCATAAGCGGACGCTTGCCGATGTGTCAACTCGGAGCGGCTTATCGAGCGTCCTCGAAGCGCCCGCACAGCACTACGTAGCCGGGGTGGTCTTTCAAAGCATCGAAATCGGGCCCAAGAACATTTACACAGCACAAGCCTCAACAATGGTCTCCGCGAGTGCTTGCGGGTTAGTTAACATCACCTCGTGGCTGCCCGGCATCTCCAACAATCGGCAATTCTTCAGACGATTCGGAAAGCGCGGACACCAAGCCCATTCGCCTGCAGGTAGCGCGATGTCATCGCGACAGTTGATGTAGCTGCTTGGGATAGTCAGCCCATAGAATTTTTTCAAGTCCAGCTTGTCCAGAAACGGCTGAAACGGCTCCGAGGACAGCATCTCATACGTCGAACTTGCTAACTCATCGTTGGCATCGTTAATAAACGCGCTTTGCCACAGCTCGAACGGCAACATGATCGTATTGTCCGAAGATGCCGCCGCAATCTGTTCGAATGATTCTCGATAGAACTGTGGCACTTCATCGAACAAAGCGTTGCCGTCTTCAAGGACGAACGCACTGTGAAAAACAAGGCGATTGATGCGATCAGGAACGGCTTCGGCAACCTTGCAAATGACCGTGCCGCCGAAACTGTGCGCAACCAATGAAAAGTCACGAAGATCATTGTCCACGATATAGTCGACTATTGATTGCACGCAATCGGCATGATTGACGTCTTTGACGGCACCTTTTCCGTGGCCAGCAATTGTTGGACCGTAGGCCGTATATCCAAGGTCGGCCAGACTGTCAATCACCGGCGACCACAGCTCTCCATCGTGCCAAGAGCCATGCACCAATACTACTGAACTCATAATTCTCCCCTAGTGCTGTTCTCGATGCTAACGGAGCGACTATTAAGTAAACCATGATCATCGAGAACGTGAGAGTCCGCACTGATAGTTCCCTGCTCGTTGGGACGCCGGAGTGTGCCGGAATTTCCGTCCCCACCTTTCGGAGGGTTTGGCTTTATCGGTATTGCTAATGACCTAAGTATAGTAGCTGGATGGCGGATCAGTAGCAGGCCACAAACGTCCGCTTAGGGTCGTTAGCGGCCACTATGGACAATATTAGCTTAATGGCCGCTTTCGGGGGCAAAGCGGTCATTCAAACTGCCAAAAAAAATTGACGAATTGACAGGCCGGAAACGGCCAACAGCAGTCGTTCAGGAAGCGGCAGCTACGGTGCTTCATTAACCTCGCGGGCGGCGCGACGGCCTGACACAAACGCGCCTTGCATCCAACCGGCCAGGGTTGGAACAGTGTGTGTGCCAGCGAAGTGGACTCGCCCTTCCTGTCGGGCAATATACGGCAGTAGCGAAGTGACCTGCCCAGGTTTAAGGTAGACGCTACAGCCCCGGGCCCAC
>JAPUIX010000125.1 GCA_027296625.1 Gammaproteobacteria bacterium
CATTTTGAATTTCAAGCACTGGGTTGAGGATGAGGATCCTGTTCGACTCGCGCAGCGGCGAAGCCGCATGCGAGGACGCGTAGCGTCAATCCCACCCTCTCGCCAATTGATCAAGAGCGTCCCCAAATCGTCGTGCAAAGAACGCTGGCCGCTATTTTTCAATGCCAAGTGGCTTCATATGGGCGGCTGCTCAAGTAATATTCGCTGCGGCTTTATCTGCGGTACTGCAAATTTCGCCTTGTTGAAGCCTGGACTCCCCACGCCGAATGACCCTCGGGCATTGTTCGAGAACCCGTAGGCTTCGTTTGGAATTACGAAGTATTTCTTATCCATGACGTTGTTCGAGTTGATGTCATGATAGACGGCGATCCCGTAATCACCCGACGGCAGGCCCCAAAACTCTAGCCTTTCGGTGGACTCATCGACCATTACTAAGCGCGCTCGAACGATGCCGTTGTCGCTTAGCCAATAATTTTTGCTGTTGTACAGGGCGACTCTCAATACACCGCTTGTCGGGCTAATATTTTCAATGATCACCGATATTTTTTGCTGGCCTTCTTCGACTTTCGGCGGTGCTTGCGTGGAACAACCGGCAATACTGGTTACTACTGCTATCAAAAATGGCAAATATAATTTGCTCATTGTCACGCATTAACCGCCTGGCGATATTGAGCATGCATCGGAATATCATAATCCATGAGTATCCAATTATAGATTGAACCCTTTCTCGACGTAAGGTCTCTAAGGCTCCAGGACTCTTGAGGGAGTTTGCCATATGAGTAAATACATCTTGTACGCTGTCATGGTTGCGCTATGCCTCGTCGCACAACCCTGTACGGCAGCCACCAAGAATGGTTTCGATCTGTCGGGGTCTCTGATTCCCCAAGATCAAATATTGTCAGGCGGGCCCGGCAAGGACGGCATTCCAGCGATCCACAGGCCCGTATTCCTAAACGCAGATGAGGTTCCGGAACTAAAACCCGATGACCGTATCCTTGGGTTCGCGCTGAACGGCGTGGCGAAAGCTTATCCGATAAGTATATTATCCTGGCATGAAATCGTTAACGACGCGATCAAAGATCAATCCTTTATCGTTACTTACTGCCCGCTCTGTGGGACCGGCATGGCTTTTTCCGCCGATCTGGACGGCGAGGCTTCCAGCTTCGGTGTTTCCGGTTTGTTATATGAGAGCGACGTACTTCTTTACGATCAGTTGACCAACTCGTTATGGTCGCAAATCTTGCGAAAGGCTGTCAGTGGGCCGATGAAAGGCCGCGAACTGAAGATGTTGCCACTGAGACATACGACGTGGCACAAGTGGCGATCGGATCATCCAGATACTTTTGTCCTGTCTCGAAAAACCGGCTATCTAAGAGACTATGACACGGATCCATTCGCTAATTATGATAGGAGCAGCGCTGTGCTATTCAGGGTCTCGCGTAAAGCCCCAGCGAAGTATCACCCGAAAGACAGGGTGCTGGGCGTCGAAATCGATGGCTTGTCTAAAGCCTACCCGTTGCCTGAACTGAGGAAGAACCGGAAATCGTCTTTTCAGGACACGGTCAATCAGCAGCTTATTACCGTGCATTGGGATGAAGGCAGCGAGACAGCATTCCTAACAAACAACCATGGCGTCGAAATTCCTGCTGTATCGGCTTATTGGTTTGCCTGGTATACCTTTCATCCTGACACCGCAGTGTTTGTGGCAGAAGATTTATCGGGCCAGGAATAGATCACGATTTAGCGGAGCATGGTTCGCCCATGACTCGCCACGCCGCCATTTTTGAGTTAGTAACAACCTGTAACAGGCGCGGCAATATTTCCTCTGTCCTGTTCTTGCGAAAATAAAAATATCCGTAGCCAAAATGGAGAGTCACATGAAGGTCGTCACAGCTTTCGTTCAACTATCGTTGGCGTGCATGGCATGTCTGTGTGCGATGACATCTGATAAGGCTTGGGCAGAGAATGATCAACCACTTTCGGAGAACTGGGCACCCAGCGAGTGGGGAGCAGATGACAAAGCGGGCTCGGTAAACCGCACGACACCGGCAATGGTGCTGAGTGCGGCCAAGCTTGTTGAGCGGGGCAAAGTTGCCACACTTGGCAAGGTTTACCAAAGTGATGCGCCCACGTTCGGTGGACGAGCATGGCGCTTGGTCATCCCGGGCCTGCCCTCCGGCGGGCCCCTTGGCGAGCAGGAAGCCGTCTGGAATGACGAATTCGTGACCGGCGAGATCGGCCAGATCGGAACTCAGTTTGATGGCCCGGGCCACGTTGGCGTGATTACCTCCCAGGGGCATTTTTTCTACAACGGCCACTTCCTTGAAGACGAGGACATCACCGGCAATGGCATGGGCCCGCTTGGAGTCGAGCATGTCGCCAAGATCGGTTTCGTGTGCCGTGGCGTATTACTTGATGCCGTTGCGTATCGTGGCGGCCGGCTTCCGATTCCGACGGAAAACAGCGCAGACGATCCCGGGATCATCAACGCCAGGGATGTCGCGGCGATGGTACAGAAACAGGGGATCGATCCGATCGGAGAGGGCGATTGCGTGTTTCTGCATACAGGGCACGGCGATATCTGGCATCCATCGATGTGGGATACCTACGATGCAGCCGAGAAGCAAAAGCGGACAGCTGAATTCAACGCCGGCGCGCCAGGATTTGGCATCTCAGCTTGCGAGTATTTGGCGTCACGGAAGATCATTCTCTGGGGTGGAGATACACATTCCACAGAGGCAGTCGGCAGCAATTTTGGTGGAGAAACAAGCCAGCCA
>JAPUIX010000126.1 GCA_027296625.1 Gammaproteobacteria bacterium
TACTTTTTCACTAGGGATCTCTATCGAAATTTGATGCAACAGTTAAAGGCGTTGGGTCTGCATTAGCACGTTGATATAGCCTAACCGTTCATTGGACTTGAATTTTTTTCGCTGCGCTACAGAAAATCAAGTCAATGCAGACGTTAGGTTGCCATTCAAGGTGGCACGTGAACGAAAATCGCCTACCTCCGCCACTTACCAGTACCAGATTGCTTCGAGGCGTTAAGGAGCTCATTACACGGGACCGAGATCTCGCAAGGGTTGTGCAGCGTTTTGGGCCACCACCACTCTGGGCGCGTCGCCCAGGCTTCGCGGCGTTAGTCCGCATCATACTGGAGCAACAAGTATCACTCGCATCCGCCCGTGCAGCCTACTCTCGACTCAAAGCTGCGGCCGGCCGAGTCACGCCTCACCGTATCGCAAAAATCAGCGACGCCCAGCTCCGCAGATACGGTCTCACACGCCAGAAGGCATCCTATTGTAAGAACCTTGCCAACTGCATTGTTGATCGCAACCTTACGCTCAGTCATCTCTTGCAACTTGATGACCATGCGGGGCGCTCGAGGCTGCTTCAAGTCCCCGGCATCGGGCCGTGGACTGCAGACATCTACCTACTGATGGTTCTCCGTCGCCCTGATGTCTGGCCGTGCGGCGATCTTGCGCTGGCCAAGGCGGTACAGCAAGTCAAACGGCTCCACAGCTGCCCGACCCAAGAGGAGCTTCAACGTATTGCCAGAGCGTGGGCACCTTGGCGAGCAGTGGCAGCACGCATCCTTTGGCATTTCTACCTGTCAAATAAGTGATAGGAGTCATTGCGGTGCCAAGTGACGTTTGATTCAAGCTACGCGTGGGAGTAAGCTCAAATCAGAAACAGTTGATGACTACAGTGAGTCGATAGCGGGTTCGTTGACGGAGGATCACCGATGTCGGACAAAGTGATGGTGGACGAAGAGGCGTTGCGCGAACAGGTCCGGGTGAAGTACAGGGAAGTCGCCGCACACCCATACCAAACCTATCACTTTCATACAGGCCGCCCCCTGGCAGCACGTCTGGGTTACGACACGGCTGTCGTGGATGCTCTCCCCGATGTGGCCGTTGAGTCCTTCGCCGGCGTCGCAAACCCCTTCTCGCTTCAGCCTCTCGCGCGCGGCGAACGGGTCGTCGACGTGGGATCAGGCGGAGGCTTTGACAGTTTCATAGCCGTTTCCCAGATCGGCTCCGAGGGCAAGTTGGTTGGCATCGATATGACCGAGGAGATGCTCGAAAAGTCACGCTCAACGGCAAAGCTCCTGGGTCACAAGAATGTCGAATTCCAAGAGGGACTCGCAGAGAATCTACCCATCGAGAACAATTGGGCGAATGTAGTCATCAGCAACGGCGTCATTAATCTGTGCGCTGACAAGCGCAAGGTGTTCGCGGAGATTCTCCGGGCGCTGCGGCCTGGCGGACGGCTGCAATTCGCCGATATCGCTAATTCAAAGCCTGTGCCCGAGTCGGCTATCCGTAACATCGATCTGTGGACCGCTTGAATCGCCGGCGGCCTGCCGTGTGCAGGCTGGCAGAGAATGCTCGAGGAGTCCGGTTTTGTCGACATCAAGATTGGACCCCCCTGCGACACCTTCGGCGGCGCAGGCGGTGAGAAGAAAGCGCGGATGTTCGAGGTATACGGGTATCCGTTCATTGCCCGTAAGCCCAGCTGAGATTCGCAAGAGCGCTCCTGGACCTCGCATCTAGCGGAGCCTGGGTCTTTTATCGATTTAAAGTGCGATCTAAAGGGCCTATTCTGCCTATAAATCATCCGATCCATCCATCATTGTCTGTCTGAATACCCCCCTCATCTCGCCGATTTTTGACTCCTTTTGTAGCTTTAAATACTATTGCCTATCCCTTTGAAATGAGAGTACAATTCTTATCAATAGGACAGTTCACGATTCAGGCTACACCATGTTTAACAAACCATAATACCGCGAGGAATTTTGTCCAAAACAAAAATTATTTTTTGCCTTACTATTGCTACGTTATTTGCATACGCATTCGCAGCCGAGCCTGATCAGAAAAAGTTTGTCAGCGATTATGTTGCTGCCGTAAATGGGAAGGACGTTGACGGATTGAATCACTTAGTTCATCCAAAGTACCTCGCGTGTATCAATAACGAAAACCAAGATTATTTTGATGATTATTTCTCAAGAGAAATAAGAGAATCCATTCCCAACAGTTACAAGATCACCAATATCACGCCGATTGGCAACGCTGAGCCATTATTAATGGCCGAAGCCTTTTCTTATCCTGTCAGGCCCACCCATTGGATCCAGATCGATTTTGCGACAGGGGCATACGACTCCAAGAGTATTCTCCGACAGATCGTCAAGGTCGAAGACGCATGGTTTATGGCGGTCCCTTGCCCAACACCGGACACCGTAAAGCGGTTTCGCCTGGCCAAGATTGCAAAAGAAAAACAAAAAGAACGCGCCAAGGTCCTTTTCGAGAAATTGAATGATCCGATACTTTCAGAGCTTAAAAAGTTACTCGAGGAGGGTAAGAAGGTACAAGCGTTGAAAAGATACAGCTCGGTCACGGGAGAATCTCTATCTATGGCGAAGGAGGTTCTTGCGCTGTTAAAGGAAACGTTGACAAAAATAAGGGGGGCCGAATTTTCACCTCAGGCACGCACACCAGAATGGGCACTCGCGGATATCGGCAAACCTTATGGGGGGTTAGAAGATCTAAAGAAAGATCACCAGGCTAAAGGATACGTCTTTATAGGGAGGTTCGGAAATTCATGGCCGGCGGAGATAGTGGAAGTAACCATTCAAATGGATGAGATATCATTTGAACTCAACGATGGTCAGAAACACAATTATAAGGGATTTGACGGATATGAAATCGTGTTGTTACGATTGCGCGCCAACAACAAAGAAAACGTGGTTATCTTCAGATCAATAAAAAAGAAATAATACGCCTTGTCATGTTGAAGTCGCAAAGACTAATCATTTACGCTTCAGAGCGACCCTTTGGCAGGTTCACACCGGCTTAGTTTAACCTTGTAGGGCTGCGAGTTTATGACGAGCAAAGATCGACATTACCTTTTTGCCATTATCAACGTCTTGCTGGTGTTTGGGGGTCTTCTAGTCTTCGGTGTAATTCTTTCCCGGGACCTTCCACCTCCAGGTCTTGGCCCCGAAGACCACTACGCCTTGATCCAGAAGATGACGGATATCAACAAGCTTAAGGATATGATGATCCGGGATAACGTCTATATTCGATCCCTTGAGAGCTTTGTTTCCACCTCGCGTTTTATCCTGCTATTTAGCAGTGTGGTGGGTGCTGCGTTTGGCCTGATAAATTTGGTGTTGATGCCCTGGAGAAGTATATGGTCAGGCTTGCATAGGTGAATGGAGCATTCAATCGGCTAACTGAGAAAGACAAGGGATTTGATCACCACGGGAACGGCGCCCGAGGATTGAATCAGGGCACCGATATCAATGTAATCAAACTCACGGAGATCGATCCCATCGATTGAGATGACTGGGTTCAAAAGCTGCATCTCCTCTTTGAGGTGGAGACCGAGCACTCCCCCGATGTCGCCATCACTCACCAGCACGAGGGGGTGCCCCTTGGCTAGAATTTTCTCCAGTGCTTCTTTCAGTCCGGAGCAAAATCCCTGCAGGCGTGCAAAGGTCGCTGAGCCTTCCCAGTGAAAGGCCACGGCAACGGGCTGGCTGGATTGGAGGAGATCCATTCGGTTCAATGCACGCTCAGCGGCAATTCTGATCTCCCCTTCACGAATCTCCTCACCCTCCAGGGAAAACTCAGGCGTCACAACCGGCAGGCTCCGCACTGGCAATATATCGGGTGGGTTAACAAAGATGGTGCTGCCACT
Organism: Gammaproteobacteria bacterium; assembly: GCA_027296625.1. Classification (NCBI taxonomy): domain Bacteria; kingdom Pseudomonadati; phylum Pseudomonadota; class Gammaproteobacteria; species Gammaproteobacteria bacterium. Next base: position 3,881 of record JAPUIX010000126.1, read on the forward strand.
CACCTGTACGGTGTATTGTGATGCGCCTATGGCCGTTGCGCGAATTCGGGCGGCCGGTTCGATGATCGGAATCCCCAACTGCTCAACTTGCTTTCTGACCTCCGCTGCAAGTAACGACCCGAGATCGCCATAGGACCCGCGCTCCTGACCGTAGATGAATTCAGAGACACCGCCGGAAAAACTGATGGACTCGAACCGGCCCTGAAAGGACAAGGGAGGAAGACGAAGGAGCGTCTGTGTCTCGGGAGATAGAGAGCCCGGGGTCATGACATCGATGAGCCTATCGGCCATGTTCGAGGCCATGGTACGTAATCCTTCCTCGGCTACCCTCTGGCCAAGAGTCAGTTCCAACCCAGCGGATGCCCCGTGTATCCTGCCGGCCTCCTCGATGCGAGTCAAATTTTTATTTTCGTCGAAGGCCACAAGACGCGCGCCAAC
>JAPUIX010000127.1 GCA_027296625.1 Gammaproteobacteria bacterium
ACGCGCCATGAAAGGTCATGTTCAGCGATGGCTACGCCCGCTGGCTGCCCATGATCCCAAGATGGACTATTGGCAGCGCATACCGAACAACGTCCATCCAAGGATCGTTTTTACTCGGAATCGATATTTGTTTTGTGTAAATTTACGCGGGCTGGTACGATTACTTCACCTACACGAAAAGAGCGTAACTTATTGTTTTAAAAAGGACTAGAATGGTGCACTCGCCATGGGAATAGGGCCAATTCAATACCTTGAACCTAGCCGAATATCAGGTCACGGACGGAGTTATAGATGACCCTCCAATTCGAAATTTCGGGGGCACAGATCGAAGGCGCGCGCGATTACCAGGAAGACGCCTTTCTGATCACTCACCTCACCGACAATGAAGGCAAATCAAGCTCGCTTGTGATCGTTGCTGACGGGATGGGCGGGCATGCAGCCGGAAATGTCGCGAGCAACATGGCCGTACAGGCTTTTAACAGTCACTTTACCAGCAATTATCCGAGCGACAAAATCCCCAAGATCTTAAAGGAGAGTATTCACAAGGCAAATAACGCCATCACAGAAACCGTGAAAGAAACGCCGGCGCTTGATGGCATGGGCTGCACAATGGTTTCCACGGTGTTTCAAAACGGCAACATGTGGTGCGTGAGCGTTGGAGACAGCCACTTGTATCTGCTCCGCGACGGTAAACTGGCAAAACAAAATGCCGACCATAGCTACGGCGGATACCTAGACAAGATGGCGGCTGAAGGCAAACCAGTCAAAGCCGAGCCAGCGCTTTCCCGCAACATGCTCATGAGCGGTTTGACGGGAGAGGAAATCCCAGATATCGATTCACCTGACACGCCTGTGAAGCTTCAAGCGGGAGATCGAATCATCATCTGCAGTGACGGTTTAGACACATTAAGTGCCGGCAAGATAATCCGTTACTCAAAAAAATCGGAAACTCCAAAACAATGTACTGATGCTTTGCTCAAGGCCGTCGACGACGCTGACGTGCCACGTCAAGACAACGCAACCATTATCGTGATTGACGTCGTGGACGTAGAGGAAGAAATAGTACTCGAAAGCGTGGAACGAGAAGAGCCCGCGGTTCCAGAACAACCACAACCCGCTGTGGCCGCAGTTGAGAAAAAATCCATCGAAGAGCGGCCACTTAGGCCAAATGTTGGCATCATGCTAGGAGTTCTCGGCTTTGTCCTCTTCGCTGGCGCAACATTCAGTTATTTTTACTTCAACCCCATTCAAGAAACCATCAAGCCGACATCTCCTACAGTCGCGCCAGTTGAGACAATTGAAGTCGAGGAAGAATGGATCGCTGAACCCGAGCGCCCTGAGCCCGAGCAGGCCGAGATTGCGGTCGAGCCGCCTACCCCGCTCCTCGAGGCCCCGGAAGCCGAGGAACCTGGAGGCGAAGAGATCGCGATGATTGAACCGCCAGTAAAACCAGAACCCATTGTAGACATTGGAAAAGCCTTTCGAGATCCTTTCAAGGCTGGTGGTGGGCTCGGTCCCGATATGGTGCGTATTCCAGGCGGTACCTTCGAGATGGGGAGTTCCCGCACATCCGTTCACGCTGACGAATGGCCGCAACATACAGTCCACATAAAGTCATTTGCCATAAGCAAGTACGAGATCACTGTCAATGAATACAACCAATTCGCGCGGGCCACTCGAAGGAAAACGGTAAAGGGCAATGGTAAGCTCCCGGCAGCATTTATGACCTGGCGCGATGCTAATGAATACGCCAGGTGGTTATCTAGAAAGACCGGGCAACGCTATCGCCTACCCAGCGAAGCCGAGTGGGAATACACAGCGTCCGGCCGCCAAGATACGCCGTACTGGTGGGGCTTTGATATCCAGGGGGTCGATGCCCACTGTTTCGGATGCGCGAATGGTTTAATGCCCCGTGAACCAACGATCGTGGGGCAGTATAAACCGAACCAACTCGGCCTATACGACACGGCGGGTAACGTGGCGGAGTGGCTCGCTGATTGCTACCATAAAAATTACGAGGGGGCACCCACGGATGGCAGTGTGTGGTCGGATGCTGACTGTGAGGCGCGCGTTGCCCGCGGTGGATCCTACACGAGTCCACCGCTTTCACTGCGTAGCGGCAACCGCGATAGATTTGATCCGAATACAACCTACGATTTCATCGGGCTGCGCGTGGCCAGAGATCTCAACTGAGGCGCATCCCCAGACTGCAAAATCAATAGTGCCAGCGCTTAAGCCCAGTGGGTGGACCCTTGTTGCGCCGCACGTCAGATTCGTTAGTTCCGATCGCTGTGCCCCAAATCTTTGCCCGGGGCGATCCGATCCCGCACCAACTGTTTGATTTCCTTGGAGTCTGGGAAACGTTTCGCGACTTTGCGGGAAAAGACGATGTCGCCATCAAGGCGCACATCAAAGACCCCTTCACGGCCAGGCACCAGGGCCACCTCCCCGAGCTCAGTCGCAAACGTCATCAATAACTCCTGCGCCATCCAGCCTGCCCGGAGAATAAACCCACACTGTGTGCAGTACTCGATTTCAAGCCTTGGCACACCCATCACATCACCCTCGTGACATCGCAAGCCGACCGTTCCACTTGCCCGTTGGAACAATGCCGCGCTGTGTTTGCGCTGCGTGCTACAACAGCCAGAGCCCTTCGCGAACCTGCTCTCAAGTATTTGTTCGAAACTAAATAAATATTCGTTAGTCTATATTAGCAGGCATGCGAACGTGGAGGAGATTAACATGGCCAAAAGAGCCCTTACCGCAGCAAGCGCACTCGCTTCGCTCACATTAGTCATCTTCGCCCCGGCCAGCTATGCGGGCGGCACCAGCATCCATGGCGCCTTCGGGCACCATACAGGTATCCATATTGGCTTTAGCAACGTGGGATTCCGCCACCATGGACACCAGCGAATTCACCGCGGTCACCACAATAGTGTCCGTAGTCACCATTTCCTCCGTGGGCACCGCGGTCACCACAGTAGTGTCCGTAGTCACCATTTCAACCGTGGGCACCATTTTATTCCCCACAGCACGACCCAATTCCAAGGCCACCATCGTTCCCAGCGTGGGCGCCATTTTACTCGCCACAGCACGACCCAATTCCAAGGCCACCATCGCGGCCATCGTGCCGGGCACCGCAGCGGAGGCCGCGCTCACCACTAAAGCGATACGCGTGAGGCTGGCACGAAGGTCAGGACGGAGTGTCATAGGGATTGTGTGGATTTCATGAGGACAGCTCCGTTGGTCGGGCTCTGATCCGTGTGCCGCTAGGGCGTTGCCTTTTTCCCAACTCATCTAGCACGGACCTCGCCGCGCCTTCAACGTAGCGGGACCCTGTCCCAGTGGTCTATTGTCTCCGTAGACCGCAGTTTGCCAACGCCGCAGACCCGTGGCATCGAGGATAGCCATAGTGGTCGTCCTCACCTGCATGGATCACCAAATTTAACTTGATATCCTGCTCCGTGACGCGGTCTTCAAGTATCCCCTTGTATCAGACACCCTATCTTCGGCACATGTTGTTTATGTCAGGCAGGTATCTCAGTATGGTATCTTTAGAGCACGTAACGAGCCACGTTATCGCAAAGGTTTTTAAACCATAGATGAAATCTAGAGGCGTTATCGCTGCTGGCCACGAGAAAACGGTTGAGGCGGCGGCAATTATTTTGCGTGACGGCGGTAACGCATTTGATGCAGTCCTCGCCGCCCTATTTACTGCATGCGTATCGGAGTCAGTGCTCGCATCACTCGGGGGTGGTGGATTCTTACTTTGTCACACGCGTGATGAACAAAACGTTGTCTACGACTTTTTCACACAAACGCCGAATCAGAAACGAAACGGGGCCGAGTGCCATTTCTATCCGATACACGCAGATTTTGGTACCGTCAAACAGGAATTCCATATCGGTATGGGATCCATCGCAACACCCGGAACCGTAAAGGGCATATTTAGCATCCACCGGGATCTTTGCACCCTGCCGATTACTAAGATCGTCGAACCCGCCATCATGCTTGCCCGTCAAGGCGTTCGGGTCAATGCGTTGCAAGCATTGATCTATCGCATCATTGAGAAGATCTATCTATCCACGAACGGTGCCAGAGCAGTTTTTTCCAGCAAGGTTAGCGATGGTCATCTCCCATTCGAGGATGAGGTTATGCGTTATCCCGAGCTGGCCGATACGCTGGAATTGCTCGTATTAGAAGGAGAACCACTTTTCTATGAAGGCGAGATCGCCCAATTTCTCGTGCGCGATTGCCATGAGAACGGGGGGCATCTTACAGCTGATGATCTTAGGGGGTATCGCGTACATAAGCGCAAGCCTCTTGATATCACATATCGAAACACTCGATTGCTGACTAATCCACCGCCGTCATTCGGCGGAATCCTGATGGGATTCTCGCTTAAGCTTCTTGAACAATGCGACCTCCGTGCGCTTGGCTTTGGCTCTGTTCCCTACCTTCAATTGTTGGCATCGACGATGGCTTCGACCAATAAAGCACGGATTGAAAGCAAGTTGGCCGAGACGATTGAAAGCACCGGTGCAGAAAGTTTGTTAAATGAAAAACTCTTACGACGCTATCGCCATGACATCCTAGAGCGAGCAAGCTGCCAGAGAGGAACAACCCATATCAGTGTGATCGACGCCAACGGAAACATGGCTAGTCTAACCGTATCAAATGGTGAAGGTTGCGGTTACGTAGTCCCAGGTACCGGCATCATGTTAAACAACATGCTCGGCGAGGAAGATATCAATCCCCGGGGATTTGATTCATGGCCAGTGAATTCCCGGATGTCATCGATGATGTCACCAACCCTAGCATTCACCGACAAAAGCGACGTTATTGTCACAGGTTCCGGTGGCTCGAACAGGATACGAACTGCCTTGTTACAGGTATTAATTAATTTGATCGATTTCGATATGACTGTTGAAGACGCAGTCGAGGGTCCGCGCATCCACTTTGAGGACGGGATGCTTAACGTTGAATATGGATTCGATCCCACGGAAATCGATGAACTCGTCGCCTCATTTCCCAATCACAAGGCGTGGAAAGAAAAGAATATATTTTTCGGTGGCACCCATACGGCCGCGTATAACCTACAAAGTAAGACGTTGAGCGGAGCCGGTGACCCGCGTCGGGGTGGTATTTGCGCAGTAATCACTTAGCTACGACGCACATATCTAAACTGACGTTACACAAGGGCTTCACCTAGACGGGCTGGTCCAGCGCCTTCACGTGCGATCGCAGATACCACAAGAGGAAGAGTCCGGGTAGCGCAAGAACAAACGTCATCATAAAGAAGTTCACCCAGCCAATCCCCTCCACCACATAACCGGACGGTGGACCGACAAATACACGTCCAAACGCTGCGAGCGCCGTCAACAAAGCAAACTGTGTGGCCGTGTAGCGGTGATGACATAGTGCCATTAATAGCGCCACAAAGGCCGCGGTGCCCATGCCCCCGGCGAGGTTTTCAAAGCCGACGGTGAGTGCCATGAGCCAGTAGCTCTTGCCAACCCACGCCAGGACCATGAAGCCGAGATTGGAGACAGCCTGCAGGACGCCGAAGAGAAGCAGCGAGCTAAATAATCCCAACCGGACCATGATGGCACCCCCGAACAGCGCGCCAATCAGGAGTGAGGCCAGGCCCAGTCCCTTGTTGATGATCCCGACGTCCGAGAGTGAAAAACCCACGCCGCCTATCAAAAATGCCGTGGTGAGGGTGCCGGCGAAGGCGTCACCCAGTTTATACAGGACGACGAGCAGGAGCAGCATCACTGCACTCGGGCGGGTTAGGAATTCTTTAAACGGCTGGACGATGGCATCGGCAAGGGTAGGTGGAGGCGCCGCCTGCCATGTCGGCTCAGGCCCCACGAACGTCGCCAAAAGCCCGATGCTGACCAACCCCGCCATGATCAAATAGGTCGCCTGCCAACCGACCCGCTCCGCCATAATGAGCGCCAGTGCCCCAGCCACGAGGAGCCCGATGCGGTAGCCGGCCACAAAGATCCCGACACCAAATCCCCGTTCGGCGGGTCGCAGCGTATCGGCTCGATACGCATCCACGGCAATGTCCTGGGAGGCGGAGAGAAAGGCTACAGCCAAGGCGAGCACGCCGAATGCCATGGGGGCTTGTTGCGGCGAGCTGTAGGCCATCAACCCCAGAAAAACCATGAGCCCGAGCTGGGCAAGCAGCATCCAGCCCCGCCGCCTTCCTAACCATGGGGGGACATACCGATCCATGATCGGCGACCAGAGAAACTTCAACACATACGGCAAGCCGACTAGACTAAAGATCCCGATGGTGCGGATATCGACCGCCGCAACAGTCAGCCACGCCTGGACGGTACCGGCTGTCAACGCCAGCGGCAGGCCTGAAGCAAACCCAAACAATGGCATGACACCGATGCGGCGATTCAATAACACCGACGGCCATACTGGAGAGTGTTTACCCATCAGTCCAACCTGCCTTTGCGTTTTTCAACAATATGCGTCCAGAAAGTGCCGAACGCACCTTAACGGCGTCGGGATCTCGTGTCAAAATCAGCCTGTGATACCGCAGGAAAGGAAAGACCTATAGCACGTCGGAAAACCAATGGGCTGGGAAATCGAACGAAAGTTTCTCATTCGAAGCAATGAATGGCGCCAACAGGCTTCGGAGGGCGTTTATTACCGCCAGGGATACCTTGCCAACACTGACAAGTGTTCCATTCGGGTGCGGATTGCGGGCGATAAAGGATCATTGAATTTGAAGAGCGCAACGTTCACCGTCACACGCACGGAGTTCGATTATGCGATCCCCCTAGGCGACGCGGAGGCGATATTGAAATATCTCAGCAGTAGACCTCACATCGAAAAAACCCGCTACCTGGTAAAGCACGCTGATCACACATGGGAGATCGATGTCTTCGAGGGAGATAATAAAGGCCTGATTGTCGCTGAGATTGAGCTGACAGATGTCGATGAATCCTTCGAACGGCCGAAATGGCTCGGTGAAGAGGTTTCGGATGATCCGCGCTACTACAACGTATGCCTCGCAAACCACCCGTACAAAGATTGGTAAGTCTCCTCCCCCACAGCTCCGAACTGAAAGCAAACACCTAGACGACCACATCCCCACCACTAGACCTTGGCCGTTTCAAGTTCCTCCTTAGTCATATAATGCTTATCACTTACAGGGCGCATTAATGCATTACTCACGAGTGCAATGGCCAGCAGCGCTGCCATGAGATACATCGTCGTATTGTAGAGATTGCTGGTGGGATCGACGGTTCCCGGTGGCACAATTTCCATGAGTTTTGCGATGGTCACCGTCTTTTGTTGGACCAAGAGTTGCAGCTGGTCCATCCCGGCGCCAAAGGCCGCCGCAAACGTTTGCGGATCGATCTTCTGTACGAGGTCATTGATCGCCCGGTCGATGGATCGCTCGCGCAAAGATGTGATTGCCAAGGGGCCAAGCACCCCTGCGGTGCTCCAGGCCGTAAGCAACCTCCCATGAATGCCACCGACATACTTGGTCCCAAACATGTCCGCAAGATACGCTGGAATGGTTGCGAAGCCGCCGCCGTACATGGTGAAGATGATCATGGTGGCGGCGTAGAAATACACGAGCCAGATGACGACGGGTTGTACGCTCACCTGCTGAGCGGTATAGGGAATCGAACAATAAAGTAGGATACCTAATGCGAAAAAAATCCAATAGGTGTTCTTACGCCCGATAAAGTCAGACGTGCTCGCCCAGAAAAACCGGCCAATCATGTTAAAGACACTGATCATCAACACATAAGTCGCGGCAAACGCCCCGTCTACGACGGAAGGCAGCGTGGTACCGAAGATCTCTGTCATCATCGTCTTGGCGACACCCAGAACGCCAATACCCGCCGTCACGTTAAAGCACAATACAATCCAGAGCTGATAGAACTGCCGGGTTTTGAGCGCCTGATCGATATCCACATGGTGCTGGGTGATCATCTTCGCCGCCGCATGGGCCTCATCCGGTGGCGTCCACCCTTCCGGCTTCCATCCGGGCCGTGGTATGCGGTACGAGAAAGCGGCGATCATCATGACGACAAAATAGACAATGCCCAAGCTAAAAAAGGTCTGAGCAACGCCAACCGTGCCGGTCCCTACCAAGTAGACACCCTCCGGCCCGGGGACGACCATCCGGGCGACCTCGTTGGCACCGACCACCGCCACCTCTTGGAGCTGGCCTGCCACCTCCGCAAAGCGCTTCCCCACTTCAGTCACAAGGTTGACTTGGTCAACGGGGCCCAGGTACTCCGGCGCCCTGTAGTAGAGCTTCAGGAAAAACTCTATGAGTGGCGCCCCGATCATGGCGCCGCCACCGAATCCCATGATGGCCATCCCGGCGGCCATGCCGCGCCGGTCAGGAAACCAGCGAATCAGCGTGGCCACTGGGGAGACATAGCCCAACCCCAGTCCGCAGCCGCCGATGACACCGTAACCCAGGTAAACCAACCACAGCTGATGCAGGAGGATCCCTATCCCTCCGACGATAAAGCCGCCCCCCCAGCCACAAGCGGCCACCACACCCACCATGCGCGGCCCGACTTTTTCGAGCCATCGGCCGGCAAACGCAGCAGCGAGGCCGAGGAAGACGATCGCAACGGTAAAGATCCAAACCACATCTTTCAGCGACCAATCCCCTGAGGCGGGCGTCACAACGCCATAGGCCTTAATCAGCGCCGGATTGAAGATGCTCCAGGCATACACAGATCCGATACAGAGGTGAATAGCAATAGAGGCCGGGGGGACTAGCCAGCGGTTAAAACCCGGCTTGGCAACGATTCTTTCTTTCGATAATAGACCCGCCATGAACAATCTCCTTGGAATCAGTGCCTCTCAGCACCCGTGTTTATTTTTCCACGTAGTGAGTATCCCCCAAGATCATTGAGTCAACACGAGAGCGGGCCTCACGCGGAATTCGATCCCCGGGGCAGAGCATCGCCAATACCACCTCCCAAGTCAAGCAGCGCACAGGCTAGAGAGATTTATTAAGTAGATCTTATAATAACCTGAAAGTTAACAGCTTATACTTGATGCTGCAACGGGGAATGAGGGTCGCCGGTTCGCCAGGCCAAAGGCCGTGCCCCGATGATGGCCGGCCGGAGGGGACCCATAAATACCACAGGTGCTGGCTTTGTGCCTTCTTTGGATGGCCAGCGTCGCCATTGAGTCTCATTCCAGCGCGATATCGCCCTCGATGGTGGAGCTCAAACCGATGTCAGCCACATCGAGGCGCATGGTGGCCTTAAGCCGCTCCTTGCCGCTGATCTTCCCCGCCCTCAATGCATCCCGCACGGCCTCCTCGATCGCGCGTTGTGATGCCACACCGACGCGCTTTAAGAACTTGCGTATCTCCATATTAAAGGTGTCTTCATTCATGACGATCCCCCTAGGTACACACCTCGTCTATCCTACCGATTCGTACGGCGAACGCCTATATTGGTGCGTAAAAATCGTTGCACTTTAAATCAACTATTGCCAAAACCCTGCCGCTCAATTTAGATCATAGGCCGTGCATTCTGAGGACCGGTTCAATATGGCTACCACATCATTAGCGTGGCTCAACGGGCCATTGACTATGATTCGCACCGGAGTCCCAAGAGGCCTGCCCCATCTGTTCTTCATCATGACCCTCGTCCTGGCCGGAGTACCGGGTTTTGCGGATGATACCTTCCTGCGGATTGCTACCACCACCAGTCTTGAAAACTCGGGGCTCCTGGACATCCTAGTCCCAGAGTTTGAGCGCGAAGCCGGTTATCGAGTTCACGTCATTGCCGTCGGCACTGGAAAGGCACTCCGGCTACTGGGCAACGGCGATGTGGATGCCGTGATCGTGCATGCCCGCGAGGCGGAAGAAAAAGTGATTGCGGACGGCTACGGTGTAAACCGCCGCCATGTGATGTATAACGACTTCATAATCGTTGGCCCCAGGGATGACCCCGCGGGCATTGCGGGGCTGACTGACGCGGTGGATGCACTACAACGGATTGCCACGGCCCAAAGCCTATTTGTCTCCCGAGGCGATCAATCAGGAACCCACGCCCGAGAGATGAAGTTGTGGGAATTTGCTGACATCGATCCGTCCGGTACATGGTACCGTGCCAGCGGTCAGGGTATGGGGAAGACCCTACAGATTGTCGGAGAGCTCGATGCATACACCCTGGTCGATCGCGGGACCTGGTTGGCCTATCGGAAGAACAGCCCTTTGATCGTACTCGTTCAGGGCGATGACCGTTTATTTAACCCATACGGGATTATTGCCAGCAATCCGGCAAAATATCCCGATGTCAATTACCGTGCAGCAACCGAATTCATACAATGGATCACAAGAGCGCCCGCACAACGGCTTATCGAAAACTATACCATCGACGGTGAGCAGTTGTTCGTGCCAGCGCTGATTGCGAAGTAAGCCATGAACAGTCTAGCAGACGCCACCCAAAACGCACTGGCCCTACTTTTTGCTGGCGACCGGGAACTATGGACCATCGTCGCTATTTCATTCAGCGTGTCGCTCAGGGCGATCCTGTTCGCGACACCGGCCGCGCTAGTTCTTGCCTTCGCGCTTGCCTATGGTCGCTTTCCGGGGCGCCGGATCCTTATCTCCACGATACACACGCTGCTGGCCATCCCCGCAGTCGTTGTCGGGTTAACCGTGTACCTGCTGTTATCCCGAAGTGGGCCTTTCGGTGACCTACGGCTTTTGTTCACCCAGACCGCCATGATCATTGGCCAAATGATTTTATGTTTTCCGATACTGGTCGCAATGGCTCATGCGGCGTTTCAGTCAACTGATCGGCGAGCTTGGGAAACAGCACTGACACTCGGCGCTGCACCCTGGCGGGCCATGGTCACCCTTATGCACGAGGTTCGATTTGGATTGATCGCTGCGATCGTTGCTGGCTTTGGGCGTATCATCGCTGAGGTCGGGAGTTCCATGATGGTGGGCGGAAACATCCTGCATTATACTCGGAACATTCCGACCGCCATTGCACTCGAAACCAGCAAAGGGGAATTTACCCAAGGTATTGCCCTGGGGATCGTCCTATTGTTATTAGCACTCGTGCTTAACGTCACCTTGACGTTTGTCCAGGGCAAAGGAGAAATAACACCATGAAAAGCCAGGTGCACCGTCTTCTACTTTGCTATTACCATCTCCACAAGCGCATCAGCGGAGATCCTCTATTCGAAATACCGGAACTCCCCTTGCACGAAGGCGAGTGCACTGTGCTGAGCGGCCGAAATGGCGCAGGAAAGACAACACTACTAAAGATTCTGGCAGGGATTAGTGTTCCAGACCAAGGTTACGTGGAATATCACGGGAAACGATACGATTGGCCGCAGGCGGGCCGTTATTGTCGACGGCACACCATCTACCTGCACCAACAACCCTATATGTTCAACGACACTGTGGCAGCAAACATTGATTACGGATTACGTCTGATTGGGATCCAGGCACCCGAGCGCAGGCGTCGGGTTGAGGACGTTTTAGAATGGGGAGGACTCGAGCACCTGGCGACGCGCGACGCACGTGTGCTGTCTTGCGGTGAGAAACAACGGGTCGCCCTTGCGCGGGCGAAGGTGCTATCACCAAGGGCCCTGCTACTTGACGAGCCGACCGCCAGTATGGACAAGGAGGCTTGTGAAAAGGCCTATTTTCTGATTAAACGCCTGTGCACTGAAGGCCTTGCAATCGTTGTCTCTGCGCACGAGGTTTATCCGATCCGGCGGCTTGCCCACCGACACCTGCATTTAGAATCTGGAAAACTCATTGATCAAACGGCCCTTGGCCCGCCAAATTACGCTAGCACGTCATCTACCATCATGAACGAGGAGGAAAATGGCCGCCCCGGGCACGCGATAACCAGTAACATAGCGCAAACGGAGTAGTCTATTGGTGCCATATGCCATCTGAACGCGACGTTAAAGAGATCATCACCGGTGTGATCCTCGCAGGCGGGCGAGCCCAGCGTATGGGCGGGTGCGACAAAGGACTCATCAAGTTACTGGGCAAACCTTTGGTTGAATACGTTATCCGTGCGCTTAAGCCTCAGGTTGCTGAGATGATCATTAACGCCAATCGAAATCGTGAGCGCTATGCAGCCTATGGATATCCGATCATTGCCGATCTGATGGACGGATTCTATGGACCGTTAGCTGGGATGGCGAGCGCCATGCAGGCAGCCAAAACCCCGTACATTGTGACGACACCCTGTGACTCCCCTTTTGTCCCATCCGATTTAGTCAAAAGGCTCTATGGCGGGATCGAGGAACAGGCGGCAGAGATTGCGGTGGCCCACAATGGCGAACGCTTGCAGCCAGTTTTCGCATTGCTCGACCGGAATCTGCAGTCGTCGATCATCGCCTATCTGAAGCGGGGTGAACGAAAGATCGATCGCTGGTACGAAGAACATCGGCTGACCATCGTAGATTTCTCCGATCAACCCAACACATTTGTTAATGTCAACACGCCTGAAGATGTGGAAACCGTCGAAAGTAAACTCATGCAGGTAAGATGATGCTGAATCTTTAGGAAGGCTGTATCGTTAATATAGATGCATCGTATTCGATGAGGCCAAACGAACCATGAGCAAAACAGGAGTCGCGCCAAAGAGGAGTTGCAAGGATGACCACGATAGCAACTCATTGGCCGTGGACGAGGCGCTCAGCAGAATTACGGCGGCGGTACGGCCTGTAAGTGAATCGGAAGTGGTGCCTATTCTAAGTGTACTCGGTCGCGTACTGGCCGAAGATGTCCGTTCGAACATCAATGTGCCCTACAGCACGAACTCCGCCATGGATGGCTACGCGGTGAATGCGATCGATCTGCCCAGCGCAGGGACACGCGAATTGAACGTGATCGGAACCGCTTGGGCCGGCAAACCATTTAAACACCAAGTGGCAAATGGTCAATGTGTGCGCATTATGACCGGAGCCGCTATGCCTCAAGGCACCGATACAGTCATAATCCAAGAACAGGCAGATCGGGAGGGTGATGTGCTTCGCATCGGTGCGGGCCACCGTCGAGGCGAGAACGTGCGGCAAGCTGGCGAAGACATTGCCGTCAATCAAGTCATCTTATCAGCTGGTACACGGATCATGCCTGCGGCATTGGGGCTTCTTGCCTCACTTGGGTCTAGTGAAGTACGAGTAAAACGCCGTGTACGCGTGGCGTATTTTTCCACTGGCGACGAACTTCGTTCCGTGGGTGAACAATTAGATGAAGGCACCATCTTCGACAGCAATCGTTACACGCTTTACAGTATGCTGACTCGCCTTGGTACGGACGCGCTTGATCTGGGCGTGGTCCGCGATCGGCGCGAAGATATCCGTAAAGCCCTGTTAGATGCAGTCGACAAAGCGGACGTTGTGATCACGACCGGTGGTGTTTCAGTCGGTGAAGCCGATCTTGTCAAAGAGCTTCTTGATGTGCTCGGTAAAGTTAGTTTCTGGAACGTCGCTATAAAACCGGGCCGACCATTGGCATTCGGAAAAATAAAAAACAAGAATTTCTTTGGTCTGCCGGGAAATCCGGTGTCGGTGATGGTAACGTTCTATCAATTCGTGCAGCCTGCATTGCGTCGAATAGCCGGAGAGCGCGAAACGAAGCCGCTCACCATCAAGGTTCCCTGTCTATCCAAACTCAGGAAAAAGCCCGGGCGGGTGGAGTATCAGCGGGGTCGACTAGAGCCGGACGATAAAGGACGCCTTGTGGTAAGGAAAACCGGCCCGCAAGGCTCGGGAATTTTGCGCTCCGTGGCTGAAGCCAACTGTTTCATTGTGCTGCCATCTGAGCGCAGCAGCGTAGAACCAAAAACCCTTGTCGATGTACAACCCTTTTTCGGGTTGGTTTAAGAACGGCTGAGCGGTTCATTAGCGTCGCGTATTTTCTTCAACCCAGCGTATACCTTCATCTAAAAACTCGCGCTTCCAAAAGGGTGCGCGAGACTTAAGATCCTCCACGATAAAACGACAGGCTTCAAATGCTGGCGCCCGATGGGCGGACCATACCGCAACCAAAACGATCGGTTCATTGATCTGAATTTCGCCAACACGGTGGATGACCAATGTGTCAAGGAGATCCCAGCGACTGATTGCCTGCTCGCTGATCTCCGTAAGGTGTTTCTCAGTCATACCCGGATAATGTTCTAAGAACATTGATATGACATGAACCCCTTCATTGAAGTCACGCATCGTACCAACGAAAACGGCGGTGGCGCCATATGTTCCTTTATCTGTGAGGACGTCCTGGTAACGACCGAGTTCAACCCAAGGGTTGAATTGACTGTCACGTAGTTCGACCCGCATCGTCATCCTCCAGTCACTGGAGGGAAGAACGCCACTTCATCGCCGTCACCCACTTCAGCATCAGGACGGGCGTACTCCATGTTCACCGCAATGAGAATGTTCTCCGGCAAGGACTCATCTTCTACCACAGCGTCCCACACCTCACGCACCGTCAAAGGGCCTGCCGGCATGATCACCTCTTGGCTGCGCCCTAAGCGCTCGCGAAGATTTGCAAAGAATTTTACAGTGACGGCCACTAACAGACATTCCCATTTACATAACAGTATATTAGCTCGTATCATTTAGATACGTATTGGTAATTCACGGTTTATTTTACCGTCAACACCTAGCTAGCATTAACGTATATTAGCGTACCCGAGACACGGGCCCTAGCGTCAGTGATTTTAAAAAAGTGGCGAAACTGACCCATTTCAACCGCAAGGGTGAAGCCCAAATGGTAGACGTTGGCACAAAGACGGCTACCCGGCGCGTGGCGATCGCCGAAGGGCAGATTTTGATGCACCCTGAAACCGTGAGACTCATTCGGGAGGGCGGTCACAAAAAAGGGGACGTCTTGGCTGTTGCACGCATCGCAGGCATCATGGCCGCGAAGAAAACGGCCGAACTAATCCCATTGTGCCATCCATTGATGCTTACCCACGTCGAAGTCGAATTGCAAACTCGGCTTCAGGAAAACTGCGTCCACTGTCAAGCCCGCGTGGAGACACACGATAAAACCGGCGTTGAGATGGAGGCCCTTTCCGCCGTACAGACTGCGTTGCTAACAGTCTATGATATGTGCAAGTCCGTCGATCGAGGGATGACGATCGAATCGGTCCGCCTTATTGAAAAGTCAGGCGGCTCGTCTGGCACATGGACACGCAAGGAAGAAGACTAGCGTTCTACCGGTTGTACACAATAGAGCCGCCACACTAATCATATTTGATGTATTTGAAACGCGGATCGTCGGGCGTCCCCTCCAATGGGCTTCCGTCCTCGCTACCCGGCTGCCACATGACGACGGATTCTATTTTCTCAGCTAGGGCGAAGTCCTTATCAGTGATTCCTTTGGCTGCATGGTTCTTCAACTTTACGATGACAAAGGCATATGACGCTGTGATATCCGGGTGATGAAAGCCAGCTTCCGCCAAGTGTCCCACCGTATTGATGACCATTAAAGTACCCTTCCAACCACTCGTTTTATATTTACGACGAATCCAACCGTCTTCAAGATACCATTTTGGCACTTCATCTTTTAGTTTCGCTTCAACCTCTTGATCCGTGTATACCCGTTCCTCCTTAACTTCTCTCATTTTAGCCATAAGTAACCCTCCTATTGCGGATAAGCCATCGATCGCTCAAAGGCGCCCAATCTTCCTTCAGCACGACGTAGTCCCAATGGCCGACCACGCGCCTCCCTGATGCGCGCACGAATAGCTGCGACAGCCTCTTCATCCAAACCTGCTGTTCTCAGTCCACCGGTACACAAAGCGCCGCGAAATCCTAGATAATCGGGCTCCAACGCTAAAAGCGGCACAATATCGTCGCTACGCAGGGAGCCAGCAAGACCACACACAAGTCTGCAAGCGCGCGCCTCCTGGACAAATTGTAGCAGAACATCATCGCTGATCCGCTCACGAAGCGAGCCCTTTGCTTTCTGTGCGGTATCCACCATGACACCCCAAACACCCATATCCGCGAGTCGAGACAATGTACTCAAGCGAATGCCGATGTCTGCAAACAGCACCGCCACGATCCGAACACCTTGATGAGCCTCCAAGCGCAATCCATTTAGCAAATCGCGTCCAATGTGCGGAGCGAAAAAACCAACCTTGACGATATCCACCCCGGTCGCGGCCGTGTTGGACACGGCTGGCAGAACGATGTCCCTTTCCATGGGCAAATCACCGACCGTGGCGCTCACAAGGCATTGTCTTTTCACCAGGGATACCACTTGCCGCATAAGGTCTGTTGCCACGGCACCCAGCGCACCTTGAGAAGCGTCCTTCAAATCAATGACGTCCGCCCCACCCGCCAGCACGATGCGCGCCTCGTCTAGAGAAGCGACGCTCGCCAGCATACCGGTCATGCCGCATCCCCCGCACTTGCGCCATCACGCCTGAAACTGTTGATCTTTTCCATCAGCCAATCCCACGCCCGTCGTTCTTTGTCACCGGCCGTTTTATCAATCGCGATGGAAAGGTAACGGATCTCTTTGTCAATTTTGTCATCAGGTAGCATGCCCAGACGGCTCACAAGGATCGCCGCCTCAATGACCGCCGCCTGGGCTCTATTAAAACCCCTGAATGGCCCGTGCGTTTCGTGGTACCGGGTGACACAAAAGAAACGCGGCCTTTGATCGTCCTCCTCAATGTGGGTGACTTCGATCTCGGTGTGGGCAAGCGCTGCCGCTAATCGTTCGCCATCGACGACCTGGGCAGGCACTGTGGGCCAATCCCTGCGCCCGGTGAGACATCCGGCGACGATGGAAACATCATCGGTCATGTTAATGACGGCCTGTCTTGTCCGATGCAGGTTGTCCAGCGTTGTCGACGGCCTGAATGGCGCAACCACAATAAGATTGTCCCCCTTTGTAATTCCCATAGGTGCAATGTGTACGCCGCCATCAGGTTTCCTGGTTGTGATGATCGTCTCGTAGATCATGGGATCATGAGGCCTTTCGTTTTTTCTTGCGTGCCTGCAGTGTAGGCCCTGCAGTTTTATATTCCGACAGGGCGCCGGCGGCAGTGTTGTCATTTTGCTTTTCGACGGACACCTTGCCCTTACTCTTAGCGCTTTGCTCCAGCGGCTCGTCTTTTGGTTCGGTGGCAGCGCCCCAACGCAGCTCCTCGTCCTGGATATAGCGCTTGCCCAGTTGCCAAGCGATCTGCGCCTTGGCCAACTCCACCCCCATATAAAAAGCGTGCGGTGCATCATCCTGCAACAGGTCCAGCTTCGTAAAGAGCTCAAAGGGATCGATCCCCACAACCAGACCATCGCGATTAAACACCTGAACACCTTTGTCACTCACCTGTACCCGATAGCTGGGGTCCCGAATTTGGCTGGCCAGGGCCTCGATCTCCTCCAAGCTATACGGAAAAGGTTTTCGATCATGGGTCGTCAGAAGCGAATCGTCGAAGCCGCGTGGCAGATCGTTGGCTTCACGGGCCGCGTACATGATCCGCCGCGCCCTATCCACTTCCCGCACAACGGATCTTGCATGGGGACTGACCTGGGTAGTCAAGACACTCGTAATATGCAGTTCTGAAATGATGCCCATAAGCACTGCATTGATGCCGGAGGTATCGGCGTCTGTAAGTTCAGTAAGATTTCCAATACCCATCATGATCTCAACATCGGGGTAACGCTCGCGTAGCGTTTGGTACCGGGATATCGATCGGGTGAAGCCAAAATGAATCGGATCTAGAATCGTATCGGCAATAAATGGCCTATCACGCTTTGCCAGGTTCTCAATGGCTCGGTATAGCGATCCCAGATCTGGCGGCTCATCCGGGATTAAAACCGGCACTGAATCGACTTCATCGGCGACCCACAAAGTACTCTCCCTAAGGCTAAGCAAATAATGGGCGCCAGCCCGGCCACCACGGAGCAGATCATCTGTCTCAAGCGAGTCGACGCTCACTTGGAAATCGGCTTCCCGAAGCGCCACTACCGCCTCCTCCAGGTGGGGGAACGGGATACTTGGCAGGCAACCGAGATCAATCACATCCGCCCCGTCTCGAGCATAGACCTTGGCCTGTTTGACGATCGCGTCTACATCCATGTTCGGCGCATCAACTATCTCAGCGAAGATCCGTACATCATAACGGCCGAGATCGGGTGGTTGCCCCGCTTGTCCGAAAAACTCTGGTAAATCCTTCAATTCATCGGGCCCCCGAATAATTGGGACACCTAACTGTTGGCTAGGGCCGTTCAGGTCTCCCAAACAAAGCCCCGGAACCATGATGCGGTCTGCACCACGGGCGGTCGTGACTCGCCGCTTGATCATTTCCGCGGTCATCAGCGCCGCCACGCTAACGCCGATATTGTAGACCTCGTACGTGAACCCGGTAAGCTGCATGGACTCCAAGACGGACTTGAGGCCCCTCTCCGCAAGCTTCCCGGTCAGAAACAGGATATGTTCAGACATGCTCGGCGCACCTTGAGCACAGGCTTGCCAGCCTGAGAATGCTTATCGCACCTGCTCCTACGGCCAATTGCTCCATGGCGCCGCGCGCCATGACGCGTCTAAGCTCGAATACCCAAGCGACCATCAACTACGGCGGCAGGCAGCGTATTGGGCAAAGCCATTGTGCTCTCCCGACCCATTATTAGGGATTTTGATATCAGTCGCCATCTGAACCCAGTAAAACCATCTGGCTAATCTTAGGAGGGGTGGGAGGATGCGGGACGACCGGGGCCAAGCGGCGATTGGTTCATATTGACCAGATCGATGGCTAAACGGGACCAGATCCCAGCCTCCCGTGCCCTCAATGCGGTCCGCCCCGCGCTCAGTGGCGATCGACCCATCATAAGCTAACGTCTTGTTTAATTGTAAATTATCTGCCTGATTTGCGGCCACTGTGGGGGCCTCCCCGGGATTGGCACGGTCCGTGCATGTATTGGGACGACACGAGGAAAAGTTCGCGTTAATCCGAGAAATTTTCCAATGTGCCGAGATCAAGCCAGGTTGGATCGGCCAATCGGCCATCCCAAGGTGATTCGTCTTGAACCTTAAACGAGGAGATTACAACATGAAGTGGGAAACCCCTGATTATAGCGACATTCGTTTTGGTTTTGAGGTAACGATGTACATCAACAATCGTTAATGTATATCAGGTTTAGGGGCTGTCTTTTTGCAGCCCCTGAATCGTTTTACACCACCTGATTAATGAGATTTTTTGCTATAACCTGGACTGCCCCTAAGTACACCGACATCCGCTTCGGCTTCGAAGTGACGATGTACATTCAGAACCGGTAGTCATATTGAGGCGGGGCAGGAAGTGGCGCCCGCTATGAATACGAGAATTCCGCGAGGTGGCGGAGGGGACTGTTGCCCCGAAACGCTGCCGAGCATTAACCGATCGTTTCAACCTGGCCCTGTGGTGGCGCTCGAAAGGGCTGCCTAAGCAGGGCCAATTATTATATTGTCAGGGCAGACAAGTAGGATAGGGTCCAACGAGCAAGCAGACGATGCACGTACATGTACTGGGTTCCGGTGCCGGCGGCGGCTTCCCACAGTGGAACTGCAACTGTCGCAACTGCCGGAGACTGAGAAATGGTGAAATGTGCGGACAGGCGCGCACGCAATCGTCGATCACGGTGAGCAGTAACGGGTTGGACTGGGTATTGTTCAACGCCTCTCCAGACATTCGTAGTCAACTGGAATCTTTTCCCGCTATGCAACCGGCGCGTGCGGTGCGTGATACGGCCATCTGCGCAATCGTTCTGATTGACGCGCAGATTGATCATACGACTGGGCTGGTGATGCTGCGGGAGAAAGGCAGTCCTTTGGATATTTACTGTACGGAAATGGTCCATCAAGACCTCACGACAGGATATCCGCTGTTAAAACTGCTGAAACACTATTGTGGCGTCGAGTGGCACGCAATACCGCTGGACGATGGCGAATCGTTCACGATCGAAAAAGCGGACGGGTTGCGCTTCACCGCGGTGCCATTAAAAAGCGAGGCGCCACCCTACTCGCCTCGCCGCCATAACCCCGAAAAAGGTGACAACATTGGCGTTCACATCAAAGATCTGAATACCGGTAAAAACCTGTTCTATGTACCGGGCTTAGGCGAGATCGAGCCCCATGTACTTGGTTACATGGCCGACGCAGACTGCCTCCTGGTGGATGGAACGGTGTGGACAGACGATGAGCTCGCCCATGAAGGCATCAGTGATAAGCTAGCGAGCGAAATGGGACATCTACGGCAATCCGGCGACGGTGGCATGATCTCGGTGCTTGACACACTGGAGAAACCCCGCAAGATCCTGATCCATATCAATAACACGAATCCAATCCTCGACGACAATTCAGACGAACGCGCTATACTGGCCTCAAAAGGTATCGAGGTAGCGTTCGACGGAATGGACATACAGATTTAAGCAGGAAAGGCGAACAATGGGCGTTGACGAAAGGTTACCCTGGTCGAAAGAAGAGTTTGAACAGAAGCTCCGGGATAAGGAGAAGTACTACCACATCAACCATGACTTCCATGTGTTAATGAACTCAGGGAAACT
The DNA here is from genome assembly GCA_027296625.1 of Gammaproteobacteria bacterium. Classification (NCBI taxonomy): domain Bacteria; kingdom Pseudomonadati; phylum Pseudomonadota; class Gammaproteobacteria; species Gammaproteobacteria bacterium. Next base: position 20,557 of record JAPUIX010000127.1, read on the forward strand.
CGACAAGAAGCCGATTCAAGGATGGGTGGCGAATCGCTTTTACTACCAGATCAGCATTCCCGTAAAAGATGCTGCGATCCTGGCCAACTGTTCAGATCGCGACGTACGTCGCCACTGGATACAACGCATCATCGACCACGACGGCACTGCTGGCGAGGAAGGCGGTATCGAGGCGTGGCTACAGCTTGGTGAGGCCGTTGCGCTCACCCGTGAAGAACTATGGTCTGAAGAACATGTACTGCCGGGCGTGCGCTTTGCAATCGACGCCTATGTCAATTTTGCCCGGCGTGCTACTTGGCAAGAAGCCGCGTGTTCCTCACTCACGGAACTGTTTGCTCCGAAAATCCACCAGCGGCGGCTAGAGAAGTGGCCGGAATACTATCCCTGGATTCAATCCGACGGGTATAACTATTTTCGCAAGCGCTTGACCGAGGCGCGACGTGATGTGCAACACGGACTTGATATCACGTTAGGTTACTTCATTACCCGCGAGCAACAGGAGAAGGCGTTAGGGATCCTGCAGTTCAAATTAGACGTTCTATGGACGATGCTCGATGCAATGTGGATGGCGTATGTCGAGAACCGGCCGCCTTACCACAATATTAAGGATGGCGAATGAGTGGTGAGATTGGTGACGACATGATCCCCGAGATCACACCGACGTTTCGCTTCCAATGGGAGGAGGCCCAACAGTGCCATGTGATTCTTTACCCTGAAGGCATGGTCAAGCTGAGCGCGAGCGCGGGGGAGATACTGAAACGGTGTGACGGTGAGCGGACCGTTAGTGATATTATTGAAGATCTGAAGCCCCAGTATCTGGATATTGATCTGGGTGCTGACGTTTACAAGTTTTTGGAGGTGGCCCATGAAAACGGCTGGATCCGAGCCAAACAATCAACCTAAGCCCTTATGGATGCTGGCGGAGCTGACCTATAAGTGTCCGCTGCAATGCCCCTATTGCTCCAATCCGGTGGATTTTGCCAAGTACAAAAACGAGCTATCGACCGAAGAATGGCTACGCGTCATGCGGGAAGCACGGGCGATGGGGGCCACCCAGCTCGGGTTCTCCGGCGGTGAGCCCTTGGTGCGGCGCGATCTCGAAGAGTTGATCGCCGAGGCACGCCGGCTTGGCTTCTATACCAACCTGATCACGTCCGGGGTTGGCATGGACGAGGAACGCATCAAAGGATTCAAGAAAGCGGGGCTCGATCACATTCAGGTCAGCTTCCAGGCGAGCAGTGAAGAGCTCAACAATTTTATCGCCGGCACAGACGCCTTCCAGCACAAGCTGGAGATGGCCCGGCTGGTTAAAAAATATGATTATCCGATGGTGCTGTGCTTTGTCCTGCACCGTCGGAACCAAGACCAGGTTCAGGATATCCTGGAGCTTGCGATTGCGCTCAATGCGGACTATGTCGAGCTCGCCACGACCCAGTATTACGGCTGGGCCATGGTAAACCGGGATCAGCTCATGCCTACGCGCGCGCAGCTTGAACGTGCGGAGGCCATCGCCCATGAATATCAGGAAAAAATGAAGGGCAAGATGAAGATCTACTATGTGGTGCCGGACTATTTCGAGACCCGTCCGAAAGCGTGCATGAATGGCTGGGGCGCCGTCTTCCTCACCATCACGCCCGATGGAACCGCCCTGCCCTGTCACGCGGCGGGCCAGTTACCCGGAATGACCTTCCCGAATGTGCGCAATCACAGCATCGAATGGATATGGAACGAGTCGCCGGACTTTAACAAGTTCCGCGGATTTGACTGGATGAAGGAACCGTGCCGGACTTGTCCCGAACGCTTCAAGGACTTTGGTGGCTGTCGCTGCCAGGCCTATATGCTGACGGGCGACGCGGCGAATGCCGATCCGGTCTGCGACCTGTCGCCCCATCACCAGGTCGTTTTAGATGCGATTACGGCAGCGGAAGGACCTTTGAAGCATCCGGGTGTCGAAGTGAAGCCATTGGTTTTCAGAAATCCAAAAAACTCAAAACTCCGTATCGCGGAGAAACAATCCGGCGCCGCCTGAGCGCAACAACAGTGGTGGCAACAGCTGCCGGCCACCAGACAGTCAGATCTTAGTCCGGCTTTGCCATGCCCAT
>JAPUIX010000128.1 GCA_027296625.1 Gammaproteobacteria bacterium
CCATGGGAGAAGGCCCAACTATGTCCGGCATTTGGGAAGAGCGTAAGCGTTATGAAATTTTGGCCACCTACCTCCTCGATGTAACTGGCGCAATCCGACGCCGGCGTTTCTTTGTCTTTGGCGCCTGCAAGTATTGTCACCGGGATGGGGAGGACATCGTTCTCCACGAACTTCACGCGGCAGCTCGGATAGGCGAGCACCATCCCGGCGATCGAGTAGGAGCCCTCGTTGAGCCTATCGTAGATGGCATGTTGAGCCATGTTGAGCGCGGACATGCCGCCTGCGCTTAGTCCAACGAGATAGATACGGTCCGGATCTATGAAATCGAACTTCTTCACCGCAGCCTCTATGCCCTTGAAGGTGTCCACGGTGCGGCCGGGAATGTCGATAGATAGCTTGTGGCGGATAACCAAGGTAGCGCCGCCTACTTCTGCTATGCGCTTTGGCATCTCTACAAAGAAAGCTTTGGCACCACCAATGCCGCCGAAACCGTGCATCAAGACAACAAGTGGCTTGGGATCGGGCGTGTCTTGGTCATAGAAAAGCTTTCCGCGTAGGGTGTGCTCTTTCATGATCTGCCCGCTTCCCGACATGACGGGTCCGTAATCGCCTGGGTCGAAGGTCTTGAATCGCAGTGGCCTTGCGCTCAAGCCTGGGATATTGTCCGTATCCATAGTGATGCTGCCATTGCATCTCCAAGGTCCCCGCCTAGCGCTGATATGGAAGTTGGTGCCGTCCCAATAACCCTTTACCGTGTACTTTTTGAACTTTTCGCCATGGTGGTTGTCATAGGTCCCGCTCCAAGAGGCAACGCCCTGACTATCGATCGTTGTTGTGGCGGACGTTCCCCAGTTGCCTAGGTGCGAAAGCTGCGCCTCACCGTCCTTTACTTCGACCTCAAGGTGCCGGGGAAGATCGTCGTAACCGGACAGCTTGCAAGTGATCCCTCCCTGCCAATAGCCAGTATACGTGCTGATTGGTCTGGACTGGACAGGTGTCTGGCGTTCCACGGCTGTCTGACAAGCGCTGATGACGAATGCGAGAATTATGGATGAAACAACACATACGTGTTTCACGATCGTGCTCCTTACCGCTCCCCCATTATGACTGCTTTGGGTCAAGGCGCTTCGAGCGCGAGCTGACGATTGGGACTCGATCCGCGAACGCCACCAGGGCCAGCGGTCCAAAAATCACCGCATCGACAGGCCGGACACATGACTGCACCCGACCACTTGCATCACAACCAGAAAACCCTTGTCAGCAGGGCGCCGCCCACACATGACCCAGTGCGGACATCGAACGTGATGACGTTCGCCCATGTTGGAATTTGGGAGAGGAGGCTAACGCTATCGGCTTTTGGCGCATGCCAATCCGGCGGTCTCACTCAATCTTCGCGCCGGCGGGATAACCGGGCGGAACTCTCCAGAAATTGAGTCCGATATGTTCCAAAGGGCGTCCGGCTTCGCCCGGTTTGAAGCCGTATCGCAGCATCAATACGAGATCGGAGCTAACGGCGGGGTTGGTCCGAAAATAATCATGGCCGTAGCCGGTCGACTCGCCTTCGAAATTGACAACTGTCACCCGGGCCGCGTTGACCTTCATCCTTGCCAACTCTTCTTCCGTGAGCTCGCTGATGCTTATCGTTCCCAAACGCCCGCGAGGACTGGCGAAGAGGGTCTCGGCTATACCGATCGCCTCGTCATTCGGCGACGAATAAAGCGTCGCCTGGTCGACTTCGAGAGCCAAGCGCTCGGCTGCGACCCGTTGACTGAGGACTTGCACATCGATATCTGGCGCCGCGATAACCAGATTCGCGATCTTTAACTGGTCGCGTGCGCTGACGCCCGCGCCTCGGGCCCAAATGACGAGCTCGCGGAAGGCGGACAACAGGACATCGGTACCGCGACTATGCGCGATCAGATGAATATTTTCGATCTCAGGCTGCTCGGACAACCACTTGATGACTTGCTTGAGGTGGAAGACCGTGAACTCGCTGGATTCGCGGTCGTAGGTGTAGCCGAAGAAGCCGGGATAACCCGCTGGCCAGGTGTAGACGATCGGCAGTCCTTCGCGGCCGAAGAAATGCCACAGCTCCGCCAGGGCAAAAGCGGCATCCTCGAACGTGTTGTGGTAGCCATGCACGTAAAGGAACACGTCCTTGCGGGGCGTCAGCGCCAAGCGCCGTAAGACTTCTGCCCTCATACGGGCGAGGCTTGCGTCTCGCGCCGCGACCGCGTCGGAATCCTCCACAACCTGACCGTCGATCACTTGGTACGGTATTGGCGTGGCGGGCAGGCGTGCGAACTCGGTCGTCGAGACCGTACGCAGTTCGAATTTTCCGAACCGCGTCAGGGTTAGGCTGGCAGCGACGAGTTCGTCCCAGGTGGCATTCTGACCCAGATCAATGACCGTCGTTCCGACCGCCAGGGAATTCGAACGATTGAAGCCATAGGTGAGATTGCCCGCCTCATCGGTCTCCGGCGCCCGGTCGGTCACGTAGATGAGCTCGACTTGCGTGCTGGTGAACTCTGGTGCCAGCTCACCAAACAACGGCGCTGTCTCGTCAGCGTAAAGGCTCGGTGTCGGCATCAATTGACGGCTCTCCGCGCAACCGGCGACCAATGTCATGCAGGCTAGGAAAAGAAGGGGATTTCGAGCGGGGATCATAACCGCGTCTCCCATAGGAGTAGGTGACATCGCCATCATGATAGTCATGCAATTCGAGAATGTGTCAAACTCGAAATTGGTTCCTCGACGACGGACGGCCGAATGTCTCCTCTTGGCTGAAAGCAGACATGCGGAGAGGTGCGCTGGAAGCTGGAGCCGGGGCAATCTCACGCCCGCCGACGTCTACTTCGGACGTGGCCACATCACCCTGCTGGAAAGGGAGAAGATCAAACGCCAGACCATGGAGCACCGGCGCTTGCAACACCGGAAAAACGCCGCCTAAAATGACCGGCCAGATGGGCCAGGGTCTCTCCTAATTCAGCCCGCCGTAAATCTCAAATTCTCTGACGACGGACAATGTGCACATACTGTCCTCCGGAGTTGCGATGAACCTTCTCGCAAATAAAGAAATTAGAAATTTTCAATATTTTTTCATCATCATTGTAATTTTTGGAATACTTGTAATTTCCGCTAACGTAAATTCTCAAACCGTAAGATCATTTCGAGATTGCATTGAGTGCCCTGAAATGGTCGAAATTCCGAAAGGCTCGTTTCTCATGGGCTCGGATATGGGCAGGGATGATGAGAAACCGCAGCATCGCGTAATAATCGAAAACAATTTTTCTGTCGGTAAGTATGAAGTCACCCGTAGACAGTACGCATTTTTTCTTCAGGATTCCACCTTCTCACCAGATGACGGCTGTGAAGTTTATGACCTACCGAGTTTCAACATGGATTTAACAAAAAGCTGGGCCGATCCGGCATTTACACAAGACGCGGATCACCCGGCAGTGTGTGTCAGCTGGCGTGATGCGCAATCATATGTAGATTGGTTAAGCAGTACAACCGGTGAACAATATCGGCTGTTGAGCGAGTCGGAATGGGAGTATGTAGCACGAGCCGGGTCTACTACAAATTATAGTTTCGGCGACAATATTGATTCAACGAAAGCAAATTATGGTGACGAATTTAGAAAAACAACTGCTGTGGGTTCATACCCGGAAAATGGATTCGGCCTGCATGATATACACGGAAACGCAGCAGAATGGGTAGCTGATTGCTGGGCTGAAAACTATGAGCATACGCCTGTCACAGGGGGTCCGATGACACAGGGGCCATGCAGGAAACGAATTCTTCGCGGTGGAACATGGCATAACCAACCACAATATTTGCGCTCCGCGTTCCGCAACGGTTATTTTGCAGACTTCAGGCTTAGTGGTATTGGGCTTCGGGTAGCCAGACAACGTTAAAGGAAGTTCAACGGACAGTTTACTTCGCTCTGCATTTGATTCTCCCGCCCCGTTCCATGCCATGTCCGTCAAGGCGCCAAGTCGTGCACTTCAATCTGGAATCTCAGTTTTCCAAACAGAGCAATTAGGTGGTACAGTTCGCGGGGCAGGCTAAGGGGAAATTTTTGAATAATGTGAAGATAGTACTTGGCCGTCTTCCCAGGAGCAGTAGATATAATACGTGATAATTTGGGATCTGTGAATCTATCAACAGTTTAATAGTTAGAGAAACCTAAGATGTTGGCTGCTGTATTTGCATTTCTTCCTGCATTCTATGCTGGATCTCAAGATGGTTCCAGCTTTGCCGAGGGTTCGTTTGTTTTTTTCTGCGGCTATGCTGCATTTGTTCTAGGGACATATGTATACACACATTATATCTTGCATACATATGTCCATAACGTAAGGGAACTATTGATATTCGGTTTTTTGAAAGGCGATCAGATCAAAGGGATGCTCATGCAGATACTTGTCCCATCAATTGTTGGTTGGGGCATTGCATTGATTATATCCTAACCGACACTCCCCAGTTGACTGTCCTTGTTACCGACGACGGTATCACAACGGGCGCCTTCCAAAAGATGCGAAATATTCGCTTGCGGCTATAAGCAAATAATCTGACAGGTGCGCCAGAGAGTCCGCTTTACCCTCGAAATCCGACATCGGCGCGCTCAAGAATATCCGGAAAACGCGTGTGTGTGGGGATCCGCGGGGCAAGCCATACCGCCTCAATGCGCGCGTGCCCCGGGCGCACCCGTCGCTCCAGCTGGTCGGCCGGCCGGTCGGCCGCGTATTTTCCTCTCTTGACCCATGGCCACGCGTGATCGAGGCTAGCGCGGTACGGGTTCGCCCACAGCTTGGTTCGCTGGCCGCCGGAGACGACCCGATCGACCCGGCGCTGCAATTTTCGGAGGGCCCTGAAATGGCGGTGCACGTCCCCGACCTCGACCGCTTGA
>JAPUIX010000129.1 GCA_027296625.1 Gammaproteobacteria bacterium
CGTCGGCACCGAGATCGAGGGTGCGAATAGTTACGGGGATCCCTTTCAAGGCGCCCAGCACGTCAGCATAGGTTCGGAAGTGCTCCTCTTCGTCCGGAGGGCTTTCACGGTTCATATACAGAAATTCTGTGCGGTAAAGTCCCACGCCCGTGGCCCCGACTTTTCTCACGGCATCAAAGTCCTTAGGCAATTCCACGTTAGCCTGCAACTCAACTGCTATCCCGTCACGGGTCACCGCAGGCGCCTTTTTGAGTTTGCTAAGCCCCGCGTAGTAACGTTTTTCTCTTTTTTGCCGCTTTCGATAGTGCGTCTGGATTCGATCGTCCGGATCGACAAGCACAACTCCCTCGGTACCATCCAAAATAAGTAAGTCATCCTCACGAATATAACGGCTGGCCTGATGCAAGCCGACGATGGAGGGGATACCTAGGCTGCGGGCAAGGATGGCAGTATGCGACGTTGGCGCACCGTACTCTGTCGCAAATGCGACGATGCCATGATGCTGCATCAATACAGTATCCGCAGGCGCAAGGTCATCCGCCAAAACAATATAGCCATTCAGCCGACTGTCAGGCACCTCATGCCGCAACGGTGTCTGATTAAGCAGGATACGTTGAATGCGATGCACGACGTGATCCACGTCATCCTTGCGAGTACGCAGATAGGCGTCATCCATCTCATCAAAAACATTGACTAGCGCATCTCGCTGCAACTTGAGAGCCCATTCGGCATTGCAACCTAGCTCGTGGATTAAGCGCTTCGGCTCCTGCGTCAGTGCGGAGTCCTCCAGCATCAGTAAATGGGTGTCTATGAACGCAGCGATATCTCCCGCGGTGGTTGCGGGAATGTGTTCACGGATAGCACGCAGTTGTTGTCTGGCTAAAGCAACGGCGCTTTCAATGCGTCGCGCCTCGTCATCTAGATCTGCCTTATCAACTTGGTATTCCTTAATCTCCAATTGGTCGCGTTCGACGATGTGCACCTTACCTATGGCAATCCCCCGCGACACGCCCATGCCGTGCAAGGCGATACTCATTCTTCCCCCTCGAACTGGTTTTTCACCAGGCGTTCCAGCTTCGCTACCGCAAACTCTTCGTCATTGCCAGACGCAATAATTTCAATATCTGTGCCTTTGCCGGCCGCCAACATCATCACGCCCATGATGCTCTTACCACTGACCTCGCGATCACCATGAACAATATTGATGTCACATTCGAAACTCGAAGCGAGTTTTACAAAACGCGCTGCCGATCGAGCATGTAGTCCAAGCTTATTCGTGATCGTTACCATCCTGCGCACCATCGCTTATTTCATACCCTCCTTAAGCACGAGGAATACGCCGTCGCGACCTCCGCTAACGGCCTTTTCCGCCAGCTGATCGAGCTGGAGCTTTGGATAGTTTAATACACGGATCACCATCGGCAGATTCACCCCGGTTACAATGCGCACTCTGTCATCGTCGAGGAGCTGCTTCGCGATATTACTTGGCGTGGAACCATACAAGTCCGTCAGCACTAAGACGCCATCCCCTTCGTCCAGTGAACCGACTAAATCCCTGCCCTTATTTAGTAGTACGTCAGGATCAGCATCGCGGGACGCCGGCAGTAATTCGACTTTTAACGGACACTGACCCAGCATATGGGACGCTGTTTCCAACAAGGCGCTCCCAACATCATCATGGCTGATAATTAGAAGGCCAATACTCATAATTTAGATATCTCGATGTCGCACTAATACATGCTGAAGCTGGTCCGAGAAAATGTCGGATAATCGTTCAACTAGGTAAACGGAGCGATGATTTCCTCCGGTACACCCGATAGCTACAGTCAAGTAGCTCCGATTGTCCGCCGCAAATTGTGGCACCCAATATTTTAGAAACGTGGTCAACTGATCCAACATACTTCCAACTAAGGGTTGCTTTTCAAGAAATTCGATAACCTTCCTGTCTTTCCCAGAAAGGGGACGTAGATGTGTCTCCCAATAAGGATTCGGAAGGCAACGAACATCGAAAACAAAATCCGCATCACGCGGAACCCCATGTTTGTAACCAAAGGACACCAGTTGAAGCGACAATGATGCCCTAGGACGACGAGCGATTCGATCACGCACCAGATCTCGCAACTGATGCATGTGTGTCCGGCTCGTATCAATTCTTATATCAGCAGCCTCGGCTAGGGGTCCGAGCAATTTCCGTTCAAGCTGTATAGCATCGGCAAGGGACACCTTAGGTGAAGAAAGAGGGTGTCTGCGGCGGGTCTCGCTGAATCGTTCTATGAGAATATCGTCGCCTGCTTCTATAAAGACTAGCTCAGTCGCAAGGCCACTATCTCGAAGCTCTGCCATTGCTTGCGGCAACTGTTGCAGCGCTTCTTCAGTGTTGCGCGCATCGATTCCGACAGCGACGTGTTCATAAGCAGCTTTTGTGTTATTCGTGATTTCTGACGCAAACTGCGCCAGCAAGCCCAGGGGCAAATTATCGATGCAATAGTAAGAAAGATCTTCAAGCGCATTCAGTGCCACTGTCTTGCCAGCACCCGACAAGCCACTGATGATAACCATTCGCCTCTCGTTACGCTCTATCACAGACCGCCTTTTTCAATGAGTTCCCTTTGCCTTTCCGTGAAATCTTCAGAGGCGTTATAACCACTTATGCGCAACAGGTGGTTGCGTGCTGCACACTCAACCAGTACTGCAAGATTGCGGCCTGGCGCTACTGGCAACGTGATCTCCGAAATGTCTAGCTCGAGAACACGCCGCATACGATAACTACCTTCCAGCCGATCCAAATCTACCAAATGATCTTCTTCCATATGTTCAAGACTAATAATTAGCCTCAAATACTTGTTGCTCTTAATAGCGCTGTCCCCGAAAAGCTCCCGCACATTGATGATACCGAGCCCGCGCACCTCTAAAAAATCAGCAAGCGCTTTTGGGCAGGTTCCGTTAATGATATCCGGAGCTATATGAGCGAATTGCGGCGCATCGTCCGCAATGAGGCGATGACCTCTTGTAATCAATTCCAGTGCTAACTCGCTCTTGCCCACACCGCTTTCGCCAGTGATCAACACACCTATGGCCATCACCTCCATAAAAACACCATGAAGGGTCAGGACTTCGGCCAGCAGGTTTGAGAGATAATACTGTAGGGAATCCATGAGCCTACTGCTCGAAAGTTTTGAAGCAAACAGAGGTGTATTAGTTTCGTTACATTTGCCACGCAGGTACTGCGGAACCTCCTGTCCGTCTGCGATAATGATGCACGCGGGTTCGTGATGAAACAGTTGTCTGAGCGCGTCCTGCCGGGAGATGTCTCGTAGTGCTTGTAGATACTTAAGTTCCTGCACACCAAAAATCTGTACCTGATTCGGATGGATCAGATTCAAATAACCAACGAGCGATTTGCTTGAGGTCACTTCCTCGGCGTCGAACCGGGCGCTATCAAGCGTGTTGATATCATCGTCGGCGATACTTAATCCTTTAGTCTGCACGCCTTCGGAAGTAATAGCCCGAGTACCACCCGACTGACCGGTAATCCACCGTAGTACCAGCTTTTCGGCATGAATCTCAAAAAGTTCCTTGATCGTAATATGCGTCATAATGTCACTTCGCGTGGCGACCAGTTGGAAAGCAGCTCGTATAAGCCGTCAGCGGAAGTTTGCGCTCTTAGGCGGGTGCACAGGTCTTCATCACTGAACATCTCCGCCAGCATAGATAATATCTTGAGGTGCTCATCGATCGACTGTTCTGGGACAATGAGTGCAAACAGAAGGTCTACGGGTTTGTGATCTGTGGCGTCGAAATCTATGCCGTTACGCACATGCACGAAAGCCCCAACAACACGTTGTCCATGTTTCACGCGACCGTGCGGGATGGCGACACCCCGTCCCAAACCAGTACTGCCGAGGCGTTCACGCGCCACCAAACAACCAAATATCTCCTCCTGTATGAGCGCCGAATCGTCCGCGGTAATCAGTTCTGCGAGTTTTTCTAACACACTCTTCTTACTGGTCAGATCCAGATTGGAAAGAATGCGCGCGGGCAAAACGATGTCCGAGATGCGCATGGAACCTGCTGATGGAACCATGGAATTGGGGGCGGCCGTTTGCCTGTCTATTGATTAATCTCCTGGTTTTTCAAACCTCCATCGCTGCGATGGTGATCCGTAAGCTTTTCCTTATGTTTTTTGATCTGCCGATCTAATTTGTCACACAGAACATCAATGGCAGCATACATGTCATCATGTTCGGCATCTGCGAATAAACGCGCGCCGCTCACCTGTACAGTCGCCTCCGCCCTTTGCCTCTCTTTTTCGACACCCAGGACAACGTGAATATTAATCATATGATCAAAATGCCTCTCAATTCGTTTCATTTTGTTTGATACGTAAGTACGTAAGGCAGAAGTAACATCAACATGATGACCACTAATATTGATTTGCATAAGTAGCTCCTATTGTATGTTGGCTACGCGAGCCGCTTTCTTTCGCTTGACGGAGGAATGGCAATCGCTTCACGGTATTTTGCGACCGTCCGCCGGGCAACATTTATTCCTTTCTTTGACAATAGTGCCGCAATTTTGCTATCGCTCAGTGGCTTATTCTGGCTTTCATTTGCTATCAGTTTCTTAATTAATGCGCGAATAGCAGTTGAAGAACATTCACCCCCCATGTCGGTGCGAACGTGACTAGAAAAAAAGTACTTAAGCTCAAATATTCCTCGCGGTGTATGCATATATTTATTCGTTGTTATACGTGATATAGTGGATTCATGCATGCCGAGCGCCTCCGCGACATCATGTAACACCAAAGGTTGCATCGCCACATCACCATATTCAAGGAACGGTCGCTGCCGTTCCACGATACAAGTTGCCGCACGTAGCAGCGTCTCATTACGACTTTGCAGACTCTTAATTAACCAACGTGCTTCCTGCAGATGCGCCTTGAGCGAAGCATTATCTGAACTAGTATCGGCTCGCCGGATCATACCGGCATAGTTAGAATTGATGCGAATATGAGGCACCGCGTTCATATTGAGTTCCACCTTCCAATTACCTTCCTGCTTGTACACAAAGACATCCGGCACCGCGTACTGCACTGCGATCGCCTCCACCTGTCCTCCGGGCCGCGGGTTCATAGACTGGATCAATACAATCACTTCATGCAAGTCTTCGCGAGTCAGCTTCATACGTCGCAGAAGCTGCTTGTAGTCATGTGCTGCCAGTAGCCCAAGGTGACAGGATACAAGGGTCTTCGCTTCCTCTAACCACGGTGTGTCTGGAGGATATTGTGTTAACTGCAGCAGTAGGCATTCGCGTAGATCCCGCGCACCGATGCCTGCTGGATCGAGCGCCTGTATACGATGCAGGACAGCCTCGACCTCATCGAAGCCAACGTCCATACCATTTCCAAGGGAAGCACAAACGTCTTCAAGACTACACGTGAGATATCCGTCATCGTTGAGGGAATCGATTATAGTCAGCGCAATCACTCTATCCGTTTCGCTGATAGGTGACATATCCAACTGCCATAGGAGATGATCTGCTAGTGTCTGTGCGGGTATCGCTTCATTCTGGAATTCTACGGTCTCGACATCGGCAGTTCGAGTGTAGGACACGCCACTGTCATAGATATCCTCCCAGGCACTGTCAACTGGGAGCTCCGCAGGTATCTCGTTAACGTTCAGACCATTCTCGCTCTCATCCATAGCTGCCATTTCCTCGGAGCCCGTTGCCCCCTCCAGCAAAGTCGCTTCGCCTTCCCCCTCTTCCAACTCCAGCATCATATTCGACTCAAGTGCCTGTTGGACTTCCATCTGCAATTCAACGTTCGAGAGCTGCAGCAGGCGGATCGCCTGCTGCAACTGAGGCGTGATCGTGAGAGTTTGGCCGAGCCGGAGCTGAAGAGACTGCTTCATTTTGATAATTCTAACGCAATTTTGCCTGCATAGCGGGCAGCGCTCAAAGCCTGAACTTATCGCCTAGATAGATTTCTCTGACCGCAGAATTCGCCAAAATCTCGTCTGGTTTTCCTTCGGCCAATATACGCCCGTCATTCACAATATAGGCTCTATTGCAAATCCCAAGGGCATCCCGCACATTATGGTCCGTAATCAGCACACCAATGCCGATCCGGCACAGGTGCGTAATGATCCTTTGGATATCAATGATTGAAATAGGATCAATGCCAGTAAACGGCTCATCAAGAAGAAGAAAGCGTGGTTCTGATGCAAGCGCCCGCGCAATCTCGACCCGCCGGCGTTCCCCGCCAGAGAGACTCACCCCAAGATTGTCTCGTAAATGCGTTATATGAAATTCACGCATCAGATTTTCAAGCCTTCGTTCACGTTGCGCATCCGGCATATCGGGCCGTGTCTCAAGAATCGCGAGGATATTCTCTTGCACTGAAAGTTTTCGAAACACTGACGGTTCCTGTGGCAAATAGCCAAGGCCCTTGCGTGCCCGTACATCCATTGGCAGATGAGTTATATTGTCCTGATTTAAATGAATAGACCCGTTATCGCAGGGGACGAACCCGACAATCATATGAAAACTCGTTGTCTTACCTGCACCGTTCGGGCCTAAAAGGCCTATCACCTCACCGCTGTACACGGTAAGACTGACATCCTTAACAACCATGCGCGTCTGATAGGATTTTGTGAGGTGGCGAACGGTGAGTACGCTCATCGCAGTCGAGAATCTTATTGCGGGCGTTTACTCAGAGAAGACAGTTTTAATAAAGAGTAGTACAGAAAAGTCAGCAAAAAAATGTCAGGCGCCTGGACATCTTGATTTGATTATTGGCACCGCTTCTATCGTGGCCTCTTTCTTCGGCTGGATAACCATCTTGACACGCTCCTTACCCGACGCTGACTTTCTGGCTCTGACAACGCCGCCTTCAGTATCATACTCGATGCGATTACCACTAAATCGATCTTTCCCCTGAAACACCGTCGCCTCCTCAATAAGGACTATTAATTTCTGTGGGGCATGATATTCCATTCGCAGCGCCTCAGCTTCGACATCTTTATCTCTATTATCCGGTCGCTGCCGGAAACAGGCAGGATTTCCCTCCATAAATACAGTCTTTAGCGTCTGATCGTCCGCGTAGTAAATGGTCATCGTATCACCATATAGTCGCATACTGCCTTGGGTGACAATTACATTTCCTCTGTAAATAATGACGCCTCGAATGTCATCAAGTTCTGCCGCGTCTGCCTCTATCTCGAGGGGCTGATCTGAATCGCTGGACAATGCCATGGCAGCACTACACACAACTACGCTAACCAAGCAAACAATTGAACCAACAAGCTTACCTGAGAACATGGTGACCACGAACCTGATTGAGTAATTCTAAACGGTTGTCTTCTAAATAGGCGCGCATTCCGATTGCTTTCATTACCGTGTTATTTGTTCGTAGCGTCGCCGCACGATCTGTTTCTAAGTATTCTAGGTCCGGTAGGATACGAACGTCACTGGTAATGATCTCCACATCACGCATACCTGTTTCGTTATTACGCCACATGCGGACTGCGCCCGATAGCTGAACCACCTCAAAATCACCCGTAACCCGACCAGAATCTGCCGTCACGTACCAGGGTGGTCGCCCTTCACGATAAACCTCCAAACTTGGACGGACCAGCTGGATACTGTCATCATGAGGGAAGTGCGCCATGTACTCTGCGCGAAGCTTATTCTTTGGCGCCCCATTCTCATCCATAGACAAGATCGTGAAATCTTCCACATAATAATCCAGATCCTGCCGCTCCTCAGGCCGTATAGGTCTCTCGCCGTCAGAAATATCCTTCAATACCCAGGCGCTAGCTACCGCAAATACCAGCAGCACTAGCGGCGTTCTCCACTGCTTCAACATGGGAACCTCATCACTCAGCAATCAAGGCTATCAAGAAAACCCCAAGTTTAAACAGAGTCCTTGCCGATCACTCCACAATCCAAACACAACAGCTTGGTGGCCTATTGCCGTCAGCTGGAAACCTGAAGATAACGCTGCAGCTGACCTTCCAACGCCCCTTGCGCTTCCATGATCAATTCACATACCTCACGAGCCGCACCGCGTCCACCCACAGACGGCGTCTGCCAATCCGCATGGTCAGCGACCAGAGAATGGCCATCGGCAACGGAAATCGCTAGTCCCACACGCGCCATGATCGGCAGGTCCACCACATCATCGCCAACATAAGCAACCTGATCTGCATTAACCCTCAGACGCTTCAGCAGTTTTTCGAATGCTTGCAATTTATCTGCTTGGCCTTGATAGATGTGTTCGATCCCGAGTGACGCCATCCGATCAACGACCACCTGGGACGAACGTCCCGAGATAACGGCAATCTGCACGCCGCTTGCTTGCAGCATCACCATGCCGTGCCCATCTCTCGTATAGAAGACTTTATACTCCGCACCATTATCACCGAGGATTAGACTGCCATCCGTTAAGACGCCATCCACATCGAAGACAACGAGTTTAATTCGTGCGGCCTTTTCTTGAAGAGTCGGCATGCCTAAAATTTCAGACTACACGGGCACGCAAAAGATCATGCATGTTGAGAACACCTAACAGCAGGTCGTTGTCGTCCACGACCGGCAAGGCATTGATTCTGTGCTCCTCCATCATGCTGAGTGCTTCGGCCGCCAAATGATCTGCGAAGATAGTCTTAGGTTCGGGTATCATGACTTCGCCCATCCGCGCCGTATGCACATCCACCTTAGCATCGAGAGTCCGGCGGAGATCGCCGTCCGTGAAGATCCCAATCACCTTACCCTGCCCGTCGAGTATTGCTGTCATCCCAAGTCCCTTCTGCGTCATTTCAATCAGGGCATAACTCAATAGGGTATCTGCTGTCACCGTCGGCATTTCATTGCCTCGATGCATGATGTCGCTGATGCGCAGCAGGCGACGCCCAAGCGCGCCACCCGGGTGAAACTCTGCAAAATCCTTTTCGCTAAACCCACGAGCTTCGAAAAGAGCAATCGCCAAGGCATCCCCCATGGCAAGGCCGGCAGCCGTGCTTGTCGTCGGGGCCAGACCCTGGGCGGCTTCGCCCTCGACGCTCACATCAATGGTCACGTCGGCCTCTCGCGCCAAGGTCGATCCTGGCGCCCCCGTTAATGCAATGAGCGGTATTTTACGTCGCTCGATCAATGGCAAGAGCGTGATGATCTCCTCAGTCTCACCGGAATTAGAAAGGGCAAGCACGACATCGTTGTCGGTGATCATGCCCATGTCGCCGTGGCTGGCTTCCCCCGGATGGACAAAGAAAGCGGGGCTGCCGGTACTGGCAAGGGTTGCCGCGAGCTTTCTTCCTACATGACCAGACTTGCCCATGCCGATCACAATAACCCGCCCTTCACACTCGCCTATAAGGTGGCAGGCCTTAACGAAGTTATCGTCGATGCGACTCGCCAGCTCTTCAAGAGCACGTTTTTCCGCCTCGATGACATCGCGCCCAACCTGCTTGAGCTTGTCAGGATTTAACCCAGCATCGGACTTCGGTTTCGGCCGTGTTCCTCCAGCCATGGCACCTCCAGCAAAAACCCAAGATACAAGATATCAGACCACAGCATGGCCAATCGATTCATAGAGTACCCATTGATAGATGCAAAAGGAAAGCAACAGAACAGCACCTTTGACTCGATTGATTCTTCCCGGATGACCACGGACACTGTGCGCCATTAACCCCATGGCCAATGTGAACGCAATCATGACTGGGAAATCCCGCGTCAAGACCTCGTTGCTGAGTACCGTCGGCTGTATCAAAGCCGACAACCCCAGCACTGGGAGGACGTTGAACATATTCGACCCGATAATGTTGCCGATGGCGATATCAGGTTCATTTCTCAGCACACTCGCAATCGCAGTCGCCAATTCCGGCAGACTGGTCCCCACCGCCACGATGGTAAGACCAATCACGAGTTCGCTCACGCCGAAGGCCTCGGCGATTTGCACAGCACCCCACACCACAAGCTCTGCGCTCAAAAGCAGCAGCAGTAATCCCCCTAGCAAATAAAAGACCGAGTTCACGGTCGACAGGCCGCGGGGGGGCAAGGCCCCTTCAAACTCAACCACCAGTGGCTCCTCTAACCGGGGACGAAGACCAAGACGAACAATCCACGCCGCAGCGCCACCAAAACCCAGGAAAAGAATGACCCCGTCAAGGCGGTCTAAAGTACCGTTCCCCATTAAGACGTACGCCAGCGCCATTGCCAGGAGCATCAGAGGATACTCCCGCCGCAAGGTCTCGGAGCGAACGTCTAGTACTTTGACCATGGCCGTTGCACCGAGGACCAGGCCGATATTGGCAATATTGGACCCCAACGCATTGCCAACGGCGATCTCAGTCTTGCCCTGCAAGGTGGCCACGGTCGCAACCAGCAGCTCCGGGGCTGACGTTCCGAACCCCACGATGGTGAGACCAATGACGAGTGGGGAGACGGCGAGGTTTCGCGCCATCGCGGCGGCCCCCAGGACAAAACGATCGGCCCCAATCGAGAGCAGCACCACTCCCCCCAGAATGGACACAGTCGCAATCAGCATAAGGGAAGATGATGCCAGATAAGGCCGATATACGGAATCTTGGGGAAGTCCGCACGGTCTGATGCCCTCCGAGTATAACCTTCACAAGTGTCCGAAATCGCGCTCGGTGCGGTTTATAATGGGACAGCCAAAACTTTATGCACACGGGCGATTTGGATCACTACCTCAGATTGTTACATGTCGCAACGCCTCGATGAGATTGCAAGCTGGCTTCGCGAAGACATTCGCATCGCCGCTTTCGATATCAATCCCGCATCGGAAGATGCAAGTTTTCGGCGCTACTTCCGCGTTACCTTCGATGGACAGACGCGCATCGTCATGGATGCACCGCCGGATAAGGAAGACTGTGGGCCTTTCCTGGATGTGGCAAGGAAGCTCCGCGAATGCGGCCTAAATGTGCCCCACGTGCTTGCAACGGATCGATCCCGCGGATTTCTACTGCTCACCGATCTCGGTACAGAGCTGTACCTCAATGCACTATTTCCAAGCAATGTGGCGGAACTCTATGGCGATGCCCTAGACGCCCTTTTGATTATGCAGTCGAAGGCCAAGACGAACAGCTTAGCCCCCTACGATAAGACACTGCTACACGAGGAAATGGAATTGTTTCGCCAGTGGTTAGTACAAAAGCACCTCAACATCTCGCTGAGAGAAGACGAAAACAAGATGTTGGACAGGACCTTTTCCCTTCTTGCAGAGTCGGCATTAGCCCAGCCTACCGTATTCGTACACAGGGATTATCACTCTCGCAACCTGCTCCACACATCTCACAACAATCCCGGAATAGTTGACTTTCAAGATGCCGTAGTTGGTCCGGTCACCTATGATCTGATCTCCCTTCTGAAGGACTGCTACATTGCCTGGCCAGCACACCAGGTGAAGGCTTGGATCTTGGAGTATCACACGAGGGCCCTGGCAGCCGGCATCATATCACTTCGCGATCAGAGTGAATTCATGCGGTGGGTTGATCTGATGGGTATCCAGCGCCATCTCAAGGCAAGTGGGATTTTTGCCCGACTGTGTCACCGTGACGGTAAATGCGGCTTTCTCGACGATGTTCCTCGAACACTTGGGTATGTGCTCGAGGCATCCCAGCGCTTTGCAGAACTGGCAGGGCTGCACGAATTGGTCGCACAGCGAATTATGCCGAGGCTAGATACAGTCTGATCGCAGTGAAGGCAATGATTCTAGCGGCAGGTTGGGGCACGCGTATGCGTCCGCTGAGCAATGACACCCCAAAACCGCTAATCAAAATCGCTGGAAAGGAATTAATCAAATACCACATTGAGCATCTGGTCAAAGCAGGAATTACAGATATTGTCATCAATCACGCCAAGTTTCGGGATCAGATAGAACAAATGCTAGGGGACGGTCGGGCCTACGGTGCAGCGATTCATTATTCAGCCGAAGGCGAGCAGCCCCTTGAGACCGGTGGTGGGATCTTCAAAGCGCTGCCGTTGCTGGGTGATGGTCCTTTCATCGTAGTAAACAGCGACATCTGGTGTGACTATCCGCTGTCTAAGCTTCCAGACAAGTTCAATGGCCATGCCTATCTGGTACTCGTTGACAACCCGGACCATCACCCCAAAGGCGATTTTGCCCTCGAGGGTGGCCGCGTCCTTGCTGAAGGGCCGTCCATGCTGACGTTTAGCGGAATCGGCGTTTATCGTCCTGAACTCTTTGCAGATTGCCATCCGGGGACGTTTACTCTCGCCCCCGTGCTGCGTATTGCGATGGCCAACGGTCTTGTAACCGGGAAACATTACCAAGGATTGTGGGCAGACGTGGGAACGCCTGAGCGGCTCCATCAAATTCAAGAATTGGCGGCTGGTCAAAATAAGTAAAGAATATTGCTATGGGCGCGATAACCTATAATCTATCCTAACAAGCCGCATAAGGCGCATCAGTACTTTCCCGCTCACTAACTGACTCTAAACCGCTTAACCCATCATTCTTGTCGTGGGCCAGGAAATCCGCACAAGCGAATTCTCAAACCATGACTTCCGCACGTTTAGTAACCGCCTGCGGGAAGAAACGGATCTATTGCTCGAATACTTTCACCAGCACCGCCTAAGTGACAACAGTGGAGTCGGTGGGTTTGAACTGGAGGCTTGGCTCGTCGACGAGAATGCCGCCCCGGCACCCATCAACGAAAAGTACCTTAAATATCTTAATGCATCCTTAGTTGTTCCCGAACTCGCTTGCTTTAACGTAGAAATCAATAGCAGTCCTCGGCCGCTTCGGGGTGACGCATTGCAGCGCATGGCAGCGGAACTAGCTAAAACGTGGCAGGACTGTCGCAGCATCGCTGCAACTATGAATGCCGATTTAGAGATGATTGGTATTTTACCCAGCTTGCGGCAAGAACAACTCAGCTTAGAAAACATGTCCCTAGTGACACGCTATCGCGCGCTTAATGAACAGATTCTTCGAATGCGCCATGGGCGTCCACTGCAGCTAGATATTCAAGGCAAGGAGCGCCTGTACACTACGCATAACGATGTTATGTTAGAAGCAGCTTGCACATCACTCCAGATCCACCTGCAAGTCTCACCGGCCAATGCTACCCGTATGTACAACGCTGCGATCATCGCATCCGCGCCCATGGTTGCCGCCTGTGCTAACTCACCGTACCTTTTTGGTCGAGAACTTTGGGATGAAACACGCATCCCGCTATTTGAACAAGCGGTGGAGATTGGCAGCGAGAGCGACAAACGGGTGACTTTCGGTAACGGTTACATCCGTGGCTCGCTAGTGACATGCTTCGAAGAAAACCTCGCGCGCTATCCTGTGTTACTGCCCATGACTATGGATGATGACCCATCCCGCTTCAGGCACGTCAGATTGCACAACGGCACGATCTGGCGATGGAATCGACCACTCATTGGTTTTGACCCGGACGGAACCGCACATCTGCGAATCGAACACCGTGTCGTGCCGGCTGGGCCCAGTGTGATCGACAGCATTGCTAATGCAGCAATGTATTTCGGCTTAACTCATGCTCTCGGTAGCCTTGCCAATCCACCTGAAACTCAGCTTGAATTCACGATCGCGCGCTCTAACTTTTATACAGCAGCGCGCGATGGCTTGCGAGCAAAGATCCAGTGGCTCGGCCACGGACGCATACTGATCCAGACACTGTTGATTGAACATCTTTTACCCCTAGCTCGACAGGGGCTTGAAAAATTAGAGATTGACCGCACTGATATCGACACCTTCATGGGCATCATCGAGGAGAGGGTTCGCACCACACAGAATGGAGCCGAATGGCAGCGCCGCTGGGTGGCGCGGAATGGAAATGACATGAATGCCATGAACAGAGCCTATTTGGAACAACAAAAAAGCGGCGCTCCCGCGCACGAATGGGACTATTAGATGCTAAGTATTTTGGAATCCTTGCCAGATGGCTTACTCGACCTGCCTGCGACCGAACTCTATACCGTCTTACCCGGGCCGACACTCATTCACCTACCCGGCCGGCGTGAGCCAGCTCTGTTTGTCGCCATTCTTCTGCACGGCAACGAAGTGACCGGTTGGGAGGTGATGCGAACGTTGTTGCGAAGATATCAAAACCAAGAGCTCCCCCGGCGATTATCCCTGTTAATTGGCAATGTTGCCGCGGCACGGCATCGTCGGCGACGACTGGAACAGCAACCGGACTACAACCGAATCTGGAGCGGCGGCGACACACCGGAGCACGCAGCGATGCGGCAGGTCCTAGAAACTATGCGACGGCGCGGTGTCTTTGCCAGCATTGACGTCCACAACAACGCCGGGATAAACCCATACTATGCCTGTGTAAACCAGGTAGAGCACCGCTTCTTGCAACTGGCGAGACGATTTTCACCCACGATCGTGTATTTCACCCGTCCGGAAGGCGTGCAAAGCTTGGCGTTCGCGGAACTCTGCCCATCAGTCGTCCTCGAATGTGGTCAGCCTGGTGATCAAGCGGGTGTGAGTCGGGCCATTGAACATTTAGATGGGTGCTTGAAGCTGGCCGAAATTCCGAGCGAGCCTGTTTCAGCCAACGACATCGATGTATTTCACACCATTGCTGTCGTAAAGATCCCAAAAGAGCGGAGCTTTGGATTTGGCCATGGGGAATGGGATATTCAGTTTGCCGAACAGATCGATCGCTTCAATTTTCGTGACGTGCCGTTGGGCACTGAGCTCGCATCGATCCGATCCGAATCAAACTCAATTCTGGATGTAAAGGAAGCCTCGGGACGGGACGCATTAGACCGGTTTTTCGCGATCGAAAACAACACACTAAGGGCGGCTGCCCCACTGATCCCTTCGATGCTGTCGACCAATGTGGACCTGATCCGCCAGGATTGCCTCTGTTACCTCATGGAGCGCTACCCGCTCTAAGCGCTTCAGGCACAGCTGCCTGTGCGTCTTTCTTCCTGAACGCCTACACTATATATAGAGAGATTGCGGTTCTTGACCCCATTATATTGAGGTGCTATATAAAGTTTAGCCTCGCTGACACCGGGGACTCGCCGAAAGAGCAGGATTTTACATCCGTATCGTGACATCGCCAGGCGCACTGAGATCTAGAACGGACAACCGCGCTGAGACCTGTGAGGGGGACGGCACATACGCCCTGGGTGCCTCCTTAGCAGGGGACACGCGCTAGTGGCCTTATATGGCCACTTGCCTGCCGCGTTCCGCCCATCAGGCCCAACCCAACAGCAAACCTACCTCAGATCTGAATACCGACCTGATGACCTTGTGACAGTGACTTCAAGGGTTTTATGTTGCGATGCAGCATAAGCCTATGGTATACAAGGCACGAGCCAATAGCACGCGTCATGCGTTAGAAGGAGATGCGCTGATGCCTAACGAACGGGGGCTTAAGATGTCGAATTGCTATGCATTGCGGGTCGAAGCACGTCTTCCGATAGGGCTTAGGCAGTTGAGTCACTGGATCATGCAGTCCAAGCCCGGGGCCATTGCGACGGTACATAATCAAACCGCGATGCTCGCCTACGGGGCGTTCGCGCTCATCGTAGAGCTTGTCGTCTACGCTTGCTTATGGCCCGCACCGCAGTTTATCGTTCCAGGCCACCGGACACCCGATCTCAGCACGCCAGGCCACTATACAGTAGAGGGCCGCCGATCACCTTTTGCAGACCATCTCACGGCACTCTATTATCGAACGACGCGCATGCGCGGGTCGCCTCCTTGGCTATATCTGGAAACTGGCGACTTGGCCTCCCTAAAGCAACGAGGAAAGCTCCGGATACTCGCCGTGCGGGAGCATAACGTGAAATATCCCGCCAACAGCACTCGCTTGGTCGACGTGGAACAACAGATGATTGCTGAATTCGCTAATGATATCGGCGTGGAGCCGGTTTGGGTCTATGTGGATAAGCCCGCCGATCTGGTGCGCTTTTTGGCACTTGGGAAAGGTGATCTGATTGCCTACACCGCCCCACTTTCGCCAACGTCAACCCCAGAAATCGCGTATACGTTACCAATAGCCCTCACGCGCTATCAGTTAGTAGCCCATGCGGATGATGATACGATTCATGGGCCCACTGATCTCGCCGGCAGGCGTGTCGCTCTAAAAAGGGTGTCGCCAGCCTGGGGCGTGCTTCAACAACTCAAGACACAATTTCCGACGATCGAAATTCAAACAGTCCCCGATTACCTCAGCGAGGAAACAATCCTTGAAAGAGTCGCATCGGGCCAATATGACGCAATCGTTACAGATTCCGCCAACCTAAAGACTATATCGCATACACACCTCAATATTAAAGCCGCCTTTGACCTCACAGATGATCGGCCTATTGCTTGGGCGACCCGCGTTGATGCAATCGCCCTACTTGCATCACTCAACAAATATTTGAATCAATATCAACCCGCACGACGAATTCCGGATGTTTATAAGGATGATTTACCTGCTCTGAAGCAGCGAGGTATTTTGAGAGTTATAACTCGAGAAAGTCCATTAAACTTTTTCCAATCAAAAGGGGAATTGCTTGGATTTGAGTACGATCTGGCCCGCAGATTCGCGGAGCAAAATAAACTTCGCCTTGAGATGCTCGTCGCACCTACCGACGAAGCAGCATTAACCTGGCTAAGAGAAGGAAAAGGTGACATTGTGGCTGCGTCATTGGCTATTAATGATGGGCATAGCGAGGAACTCATTTCATATTCACGTCCTTACAACTATGCAACCTATACGATCGTGAGCAATGCGAAAAAACCGCATTTGCTCGATCTTGATAGCTTATCGGGCAGCCAACTCGTCATCCCACATCACAGCCCACTTTGGCACAAGGTTGACCGCCTAAAAAGTGAGGGAATTGCGGCAACTTTCGTTGAGGCTCCTCGGGAATTCGCCACAAAAGAGATTGTTGAGCATGTTGCCCAAGGTAATTATGAGCTTGCGGTCGTAGACAGTCATGAACTCGCCATCGAATTAGCGTTGCGTGATGATATCAAGGCTCACTTTTCTGTTGGTGAACCAGTACCAATTAGCTGGGCGGTACGGGCTGCTAACAATAAACTGCTCGCTGCGATCAATAACTATTTCAAAAAAGAGTACCGAGGAAAGTACTACAATTTGGCTTACCGGAAATATTTCCAAGATTCCCTCAAGACACAGCAGCACCTAAAGTTTACAACAGAGCAAGACAGACACTTGTCTCCTTACGATGACTTGGTGAGGAAATATTCAGAGAAATATAATTTCGATTGGCGCCTAATCGTAGCGCAAATGTATCAGGAAAGCCGTTTCAATCCACACGCACGATCAAGAGCTGGCGCCGAGGGCCTGATGCAGATCTTGCCGCGAACAGCCAAGCAGTTGGGATACAGCGACGTGCAGACGCCTGAACTCGGAATCAGCGCTGGGATTGAGTACTTGGACTGGCTTCGAGAGCGATTTGAGCGTGAGCTTGCCATTGATGACAGGACTTGGTTTGCGCTCGCCGCATATAACGCAGGTTATGGACGGGTCGAGGATGCACGACGTTTAGCACAGGAACTAGGCCTTGATCCGAATCGGTGGTTCGACAACGTAGAACGAGCACTGTATCTGTTGGGGCAGAATAAATACAAGCACAGGTCACGATTTCGCCGCTGTCGATGCGGGCAAACCGTTGCGTATGTCAGTGACATTCGTGCACGCTATCACGCCTATGTTCATCTCACGGAACCCCTTCAGCTGGCATTAACGAGTCGGCAAAACGGTCATGGGAGCTAGTCTCAAGCGGCGGATGCAGCAGCAACGTCCGTACGGCCTTGCATTGGTTGATTGGTGCCTTGCTTACAAGGCAACTCACTGATAGCGCGTCGGATCGGGAACACCGGCTTCGCGAAATCCTTCTGCCCGGAATCGACACGATTCACAAACAGCACATGCCTTGCCGTCCTCGTCCGCTTGATAACACGAAACTGTCATTGCATAGTCCACACCCAGACGAAACCCTTCCTGGATAATCTCTACCTTTCGCTTTTGAATTAGTGGCGCGTGAATTTTAAACGCCCTTCCTTCAACTCCAGCTTTCGTGGCCAATCGTGCTGTCTTTTCGAAGGCACTAATAAATTCGGGACGGCAATCGGGATAGCCAGAGTAGTCGATCGCATTAACACCGATGAAGATATCCTGTGCCTGAACCACCTCTGCCCATCCCAGCGCATAAGCCAAAAAAATCGTGTTGCGTGCGGGAACGTAGGTAACGGGAATGCCTTCAGTATGCATTTCAGGGACGGCGATCGAATCATCCGTCAACGCAGAGCCACCGAATCTCCGCAGATCGAGGCATATGATCTTATGTTCGACCGCCCCAAGCGCGCTTGCTACGCGTGTCGACGCCTCCAATTCTGCTCGATGGCGTTGGCCATAATCAAAACTCAACGCATAGCATGCAAACCCTTGGTCACGGGCAATGGCCAATACTGTGCAGGAATCCAGGCCACCTGAGGTCAGCACGATCGCGTTGCGCGTTTTATTTTCCCCGGACATTACCCCAAAGATACTTGTGGATCTGGATCTGCAAACGTACCGGCAAACAGTCCTCCAAAATCCAATCGGCAAGCGTTGCTGCATCGAGCTCCTCGTGGCTGGGCGAAAATAGGATTTCGCAGCGTTTAGCTAAGCCAAGCTCCTTTATCTTTCCTTTTGTCCATTCGTAGTCATTTCGATCACACAGAACGAACTTTATCTGATCGGAGTTCGACAAATACTCTATATTGTCATAACGGTTCTTCGCTTCCTCTCTTGACCCGGGCGTTTTCAGATCCAGCACCTTCATAACTCGTTTATCCACTTCAGAAATGTCCAACGCGCCACTTGTTTCCAAAGAAATCTGATAGCCAACATCACAGAGTTCCTTTAGCAGCAAAAGGCAATTTTTTTGCGCAAGCGGTTCCCCACCTGTCACGGTCACGTGCTGCGCATTAAAACCCGCAACACGTTGCAGAATTGCTTCAATCGAGATGTCCTCCCCACCGTAAAACGCGTATGCCGTATCACAATAGTGGCAACGCAAGGGACAACCCGTCAGCCTGATGAAGACCGTAGGCAATCCAACTTTTTGAGATTCGCCTTGAATAGAATAAAAGATTTCAGTGATCCGAAGTGCCGTCTGGCCTGGAGCCTGAACGCTAAAGGTAAGCATAAACACACATTGGTTGGGCGCCGCTAGGGCGTAGACGCGTAGCGGCCGAAGGTAGCCAGCCGTCTCGACGTTGACTATTGCTGGACTAGTTTCATCCGTTGCAGCCGTTCCTCCGCCAGCCGTGCTGCCGTCGTGCCTGGGTAGCGCGTCTTGAGATCTTCTAGCGCTGTCCGAGCCTGGTCCATCTGACCCAGCTCATAATAACTGTACCCAATCTTAAGCATCGAATGGGTTAACTTTTGGCTATCCGGATAATTGGCTACGAGCTTCTGATATTCCACAATCGCTTGTTCGAAACGGCGCAGAACGTAATAGGATTCAGCTAACCAATATTGCGCATTGTCCGCGTAACTGCTGTTCGGATAGGTGGCAAGGAATTCGTTGAAAGCTGTTACCGCCTGTTCGTAGCGACCTTGCTTGAGCAGCGTGAATGCCCGTTGATAGGCGGCCCGCGCTGCAGCCGGATCACCCCCAACTGCGGCAGCGGGCTCGGTTTGCGCCGGCGCCGTTGCCCTTGGTTTAGGGGCTTCTGCAGGCGGCCGCTTTGCTACTTCAACCGTTAGCGGGGCTGCGCCAGGCTGGCCTGCCGGTGGTGTCTGCGAGGCCGCACGCTCGGTCGGGGGAATCACTTCAACAGGCGGGCTCGCTGCCCGTCGTGACCTTGTGCTTGGACCAGGTGGACTGGGGGTTGTGCCCGCCACACCCAATGCCTCAGTTCGCTGCAACCTTTTGTCCAGATCTACATAGAGATCTCGCTGCCTCTGCTTTATCTGCTCCAACGTATGAGTCTGAACTTCAATCTCCCCACGCAGCCGCTGCATCTCCTTCTGAAGACTTTCCAACTGGCTAAGCATCTCCAATAGTCCCTGAGATTCAAGAAGCCGCTCGACCTTGTTCAGGCGTTGGTCGACATTGGACGGCATGCGTTCTTCAACACGCACTGCCTCTTCACCTCGCACGCCGAGTGTCGCGAAAACGACCACCGCAAGCAACGCTAGTTGAAAAATGCGGCCTCTCTCGGACATCACTGACTCCTAATAAATAATCTCAACACGACGGTTCTGCTGCCACGATGATTCATCGTGACCCAAGCCTATCGGTCTTTCTTCGCCGTAGCTCACGGTTCGGTTTTGACCAGCTGAGGCCCCCAACAAAATCAGCTGACGACGTACAACCTCCGAGCGGCGGTCACCCAGAGCAAGATTATACTCCCGTGAACCCCGCTCATCCGCATGCCCTTCCAGCGTCACGATGACATCGGGGTTAGCTGCCAAATAGGCAGCGTGTGCTTCGATGGCCGGACGGTAGTCCGCACTGACCTCACTACTATCATACTCAAAATAGATCACACGCACCGACAAGGGGCTGTCGGGATCATCCAAGGCGCTTCCCTCGAAACCTTCCGCATCGCCGATGCCATGGGCCTCGGCCCCTGCGGTGTCCGTTTCCGAGACCGTGCTGCCAAGGTCCTCTACTTGCACCTCTGCAGACGTACCCGCATCACCGATGGTTTGGCACCCCCCGAGGAAGATTCCAAAAATGACCAACACTAGCGCCATCATGAAAGATTTGCTTGTCACGGTATCGTCTCCTTCTATCGCGCCCAACCCTTAGGGTTGGGGTAGCTCTGCTGAAGTCTTGCTAACGTTTCGAAAATGGCCCCCATGCGGGCTCTCTTACCTCACCTGCCTGAAGCGCCAGCCGTTGGCGCACGCGGCCGTCTACGGAGACCGCCGCAAGTTCCGTCCCTTTTTGCCCAAGCGTAGCATAAATAATCATCCTGCCATTGGGCGCAAAACTTGGTGACTCATCCAGACGCGTTTCCGTCAAGATCCTCAATGAACCCGTGTCCCGATCCAGAACAGCGATACGATAGGCACCGCGTTCACCGTGTATCATGGCAATCTGCCTTCCATCAGGCGAATAAACGGGTCGCGCATGGTATGGCCCCTCGAAGGTCAAGCGTTGGGGCCTGCCTCCTCTTACATCAACCTCATATATCTGTGGCCCCCCGCCTCGATCCGAGGTGAAGGCCAACCTGCCACCGTCAGGAGACCACGCCGGTTCGGTATCGATAGCGGCGTTATTTGTAATCCGCTGCAATAACCCGCTTAAAAGGTGCAGAACATAAATTTCAGCATTACCGTCCTTAGATAGCGTCATGGCCAAACGGCCACCATCCGGCGAGAAGCTGGGGGCGCTGTTCAGTCCCGGGCTAGAAGCAACCTTCTTTCGACTCCCAGACTGAACATCCTGCACATAAACGCTGGATTTTCCTCCCTCAAATGAAACGTAAGCAACACGCCGCCCATCGGGTGACCAAGCAGGCGACAACAACGGCTGCGGTGACTCCAGCAATGTCTGTGGATTATGGCCATCGGAATCGGCTATCTGAAGCGCGTAGATCTTGCTCTCACCTGGCTTTTCTAAAACGGTCACATACGCAATGCGTGTCGAAAAGGCGCCCCGAATCCCTGTCAGTTTTTCATAAATAAGGTCGCTGATATGATGGGCGGCACGGCGCAATTGATTTGCCGGCGAAGATATGCGGTAACCTGCCAGCTGCGTACCCTTGTAAACATCGACAAGCCGGAACTCAATATCGTATTTCCCGGATACAGGCGCGCTCAGATGCCCCACGACTAACGTCTCCATCCCCAGCGTACGCCAGTCTCGAAGGTTGATCTCGGCAAAGTCGTGTGGATGGGCTGGAAGGTCCCTTTCCGGTAATGGGGCGAAGCGACCGCTATTTGCAAGATCCGCACTTATGATCTGTGTGATCTCGATTGGAGGAGGCGGAGTCCCTTCGGACAATCCAAACGGTACGATCGCAATAGGCAGCGCGCTCTCGACCCCTTGGGTGATCTTGATGGTCAACACTGCATGTGCATCACCCGCACAAAGAAACAACACCAATACACAGTAAAGCTTGCGACGGAGGTTTTCTGCGACCACACCCATATTCCTACGGTTCAAAGTCAAACTTAAGCTTTCGCATCTTTTCAAATACGCGGGGGTCTTCCGGGACAGGAAGAGGGGAAGCCTTCATAACGGCAATCTCGGCCTGGCGATCAAAGACGGCGCTGCCGCTCGATTCAATGACCTTTGCATCCACCACGTCGCCGCCCGGGATCATCTGTACCAATAGTGTGCAAGACAGCCCCTTCTCCGGATAAATGAATACTTGGCTAACTTTCGATTGAATTTCCCAAATATACCGGTTAATTGTTGCGTCATCTTGGCGACGTTGGGCAAGATCCAATGCTTTCTGTTCCCGATCTAATTCTGCCAGGCGAGCTTGCTCCTCTGCTTTACGGCGCTTCTCATCCTTAATTCGCTTCTCCTCCGCAAGTTTTTTCTGCTTCTCTTCCTCTATGCGTCGCTTTTCTTCCTCGACTCGCTTTTTCTCCACTTCTTTAAGTCGCTCTTCCTCCGCCTTACGCTTTTCTTCCAACTGTTTCTTTTCTTCCTCTAATTTCGCCAGTTCCTTCGCTTCGACCTTTTGCTTGGCCTTCAATTCGGCAATCCGCTTCGCTTGCTCCTCATTTTTTTTCTCTTCCTCCGCCCTCTGCTTGCGTAGCTCGGCGATGCGCTTTTCTTCTGCCTCACGTTTCTTCTTTGCCGCTTCAGCCCTCTTTCTCTCGGCCTCAGCCTTCTTCTTTAGCTCTTGTTGACGAGCCGCTTCAGCATCTCGCTTTTTTTTCTCTGCCTCTTTAAGTCGGTTGATCTCGGCCTCGACCTTGCGCTCATCCACCGCCACAGCTTGAACAATGTCTACCTGAGCTGGCGGCGGTGACACAGGCTCTGGCACGAATGCAAAGCTAAATATCAAGATCCCAGCCAGTATCACATGGATCCCGATGGAGTAGATAAATGACAGCAGCCTATCGAACCAACCCAGGCGCATTGTGACCCTAACGCTCCGGCGGTTCAGTAATCAAACCCACTCCAGGGACGCCGGCGCCCTGCAGCAAACTCATCAATTGCATGACACGCCCATAGGCCACGTTTGTATCGCCCTTCACCAGCACCGGGGTATCGGGCTGATTACGTAAAAACGCCGCAACCCGGTGAACCAAATCATCTGGAGCCATCGGCTTTTCCTGCCCTTCGCCATAGTTCAGATAGAAATTGCCGGTTGCGTCAACACTGACAATAAGCAGGTCCGTTCCAGACGGCGGTAAGGGTTCCGAAGCCACCTTGGGAAGGGCGACCTTGACGCCTTGGCTTAATAAGGGTGCCGTGATCATGAAGATCACCAGCAGCACCAACATCACATCGATGTACGGGACGACATTGATCTCCGACATGGGGCGTTTTCGGATCCTCTGACGCATTACCTTAAAGAACCTCTCACTATAAGAAAGTTCACCCAATATAGAGCTAATGACCGAATCTGCAGATTAACCGTGAGCATGGCGCTGCAGAACTGAGGAAAACTCTTCCAGAAAAGTGTCATAGCGGTTTATCAAGCGCTCGACATCGTTCGAGTACCTGTTATATGCAATGACCGCAGGAATCGCTGCAAAGAGCCCCATGGCCGTGGCAATCAACGCTTCCGCAATACCTGGAGCAACCATAGAAATCGTTGCTTGATTAACATTGCCGAGTGCGCGAAAGCTGTTCATGATCCCCCAGACAGTTCCCAATAGACCAATATAAGGACTCGTTGACCCCACGGTGGCAAGAAATGACAGGTGGATCTCAAGATCATCGACCTCCCGGCTCAAGCCCACGCGCATCGCACGTTGTGTGCCTTCTAGGATTCCAGCCGCATCTATCCCCTTCTGTTTCCGAAGACGACCAAATTCCTTGAACCCCGCTTCGAATATCTTTTCCATGCCCGCGGGTTGATATCTGCGACCACTGACGCGTGTGTAAAGCGTACTCAAATCATCTGCAGACCAGAAGCGTTCCTCAAAATCCTCCGCTGCACGTTTCGCCTTTTTTAATACCACACGCTTGTTGAAGATCATGGTCCACGACACAACGGACGCCACAACCAAGATCAACATGACTAACTGAACAAGGATACTGGCGTTCAATACAAGTTCAACAAGCGATAAGTCAGCCGACATTTTTTAGCTCCGAGAGGATGACACCCGGTAGGGGCCGAGGTCTTAGCGATATTGCATCCACACAAACAATTTTAATGCGGCCTTGGCAAAGCATGTTTCCTGATTGGTCGCTGATGCCTTGATCAAAGTCTATGCTCGCCGCGCCTTGGTCAACTATTTTAACACTGACAGAAAGCAAATCATTAAAGCGTGCGGGTTTCAAATACTCCAACGAAACTTTCCGGACTGCAAATACTAGCCCTTCTTTCCGCAATAGCTGATCCTGCTCAAATCCCAGCTTCCGCAGCCACTCGCTACGCGCGCGTTCCATGAATTTCAGATAATTGGCGTAATACACCACGCCACCCGCGTCGGTATCTTCGTAATACACGCGAACGGGCCAAAAAAATTCCGTCATGAGGTCACAAACAAAATGAATTATGTTTCATTGAATAGATCGGGTGCCTGGGTGGGCGCTTGAGGGGGAGTCAGCCCAAAATGGAGCCACGCATTGCGTGTCGCTATGCGCCCGCGCGGTGTGCGCATGATGAAACCCTGTTGGATGAGATACGGCTCCAGAACGTCTTCAATCGTATCACGTTCTTCCCCAATCGCTGCTGCGATGCTATCAATGCCCACAGGGCCGCCGTCGAATTTCTCAATAATGGTTAGCAGCAACTTGCGATCCATTGTGTCAAAGCCGTATACATCAACCTTAAGCATATCGAGCGCCTTGCGCGCCACCTCTTCGGATATACTTCCGTCCGCACGTATGTCAGCGTAATCGCGGGCACGTCGAAGTAAGCGGTTTGCAATACGCGGCGTTCCTCGAGAACGTCCAGCGAGCTCCGCCGCACCCGATGGATCGACTGCAACGCCAAGGATCTTGGCAGAACGTGTCACGATCTCACCAAGATCCCCCGTACCATAGAACTCTAGCCGCTGTACGATCCCAAACCGGTCTCGGAGTGGTGATGTCAATAACCCTGCCCGCGTTGTTGCACCTACAAGCGTGAACGCAGGGACGTCAAGCTTAATCGCCCGCGCTCCCGGTCCTTCACCAATCATAATATCAAGCTGGTAATCTTCCATCGCCGGATATAACACTTCTTCAACCACTGCGCTTAAGCGATGCATCTCATCGATAAAAAGCACGTCGCGCGGTTCAAGATTGGTGAGCAGGGCTGCGAGATCACCGGGGCGCTCCAGCACAGGACCAGACGTTTGATGCAAGTTAACACCCATCTCATTAGCGATGATGTGTGCGAGCGTGGTCTTACCGAGCCCCGGTGGGCCAAAGATTAGTACATGATCGAGCGATTCAGCACGCTTGCAGGCGGCGCGGATGAAAATCTCCATCTGTTCGTGCACGGCAGGCTGTCCCACAAAATCCGCAAGCCGCTTCGGCCGAAGCGTCGTGTCTGCGGCTGCGTCTTCAGCAGTGCTGGTGGGCAATACGATAGGATTCAGCTCGGCCATCTGGATTAACTACGCAAGTTCCCCGCACGCATGCGACCGTGTGATGCTAATGAACACGATAAAACATGCGTCGTGTCTCACAGGCATCTCACACAAGCACATTCTCGGTAGACCCTTCGCATTCCAGTTAATTCTGCACCGACGCTTTCAGCGCCTCACGAATGATCTCTTCGGTCGACAATCCGTCACGATTTACCGCTACCACATACCGGCTTGCCTCCTGGGGTTTATACCCAAGGGCTACCATCGCACTGACGGCATCTTCTGCGGCAGTCGTCGCCGGAGCTTCTCTGGTATCTTGTCTAGCTCCAGGCACAGATGAAGAACTCTGCCAGTCCGACAACCGATCACGCATTTCCACGATCAACCGTTCCGCTGTTTTTTTCCCCACACCAGGCAATCGCGTCAGGCGGACACTATCTCCTTCCTGCACACAGAGTGCGAAATCATTGGACTCAATACCAGACAATATAATGAGCGCCATTTTAGCGCCGACACCATTAACACGTAATAACGCACGGAAGAGGCGACGCTCATCCTCGGTTGCAAAGCCAAAAAGTAATTGTGCGTCTTTGCGCACGACGAGATGTGTAAACAAACTGACTTCATTGCCGAGTACAGGAAGCCCGTAGAATGTAGTCATTGGCGCTTCCAATTCGTAGCCGACGCCATGTACATCAAGAAGTAAGTACGGGGGGCGTTTTTCCAAGAGGACGCCCCGGATGCGCCCGATCATAGCAAGCGGCCGCCCCGCGAACCCCGAACACCCGCCATACGCAGGAGTCCCTGACGCCTATACCCGTGACCCAGTGCAATCGCCAAGGCGTCCGCTGCGTCTGCTTGAGGTGTTTCATTGAGGCACAGCAAGACCTTAATCATATGCTGCACCTGAACCTTGGCGGCGTTGCCCCTGCCAACAATGGCCTGCTTGATCTCGGTTGGGGTGTATTCATAGATGGGAAGCGACTGCGTAGCGCATGCGACAATAGCCGCGCCGCGGGCCTGGCCGAGTTTCAAAGCGGAATCGGGATTACGATGCATGAACACCCGCTCCACTGAAACTTCATTGGGTTGAAAAGTGCCGGCAATGGCGTGAATCGCCTCGAAGATCGTGCGAAGTTTTGCTCCAAGTTCATCGTCCCGGATAGGGATGCTACCGTTTGCAACATGTGTAGCACGATTCCCCGCCATGTCGATGACACCGTATCCAGTAACCTGGGAACCCGGGTCGATTCCAAGAATTCGTGTCACCTCATGCTGTCCCTTGAACCCCGGAAACGAGGCGCGTTAACATCAACTCACTTGCGCTAGTACAGCGTCCGGGATTTCTGCATTGGAATAGACCTTTTGCACATCGTCAAGGTCTTCCAACATTTCCAACAAGCGTATCATTTTCTGGGCACCGTCGTGATCGAGCGTGGTCGTGGCTGGCGCTCGCATCGTCACCTCAGCGACCTGCGGCTCAATTCCTGCGCCGGCAATCGCGTCTTTGATTACACCAAACTTACCCGGGGCTGTAATCACATCATAGGTGCCGTCGCCATCAGCGATTATATCCTCCGCTCCAGCTTCTAACGCCACATCCATAAGGCTTTCTTCATCGGTGTCGGCAGGATATGTCAACACCCCAACTTTATTGAACAGATAGGCAACCGAACCTTCTGCACCGAGGCTGCCACCGCATTTACTGAATGAATACCGCACATCCGCGACGGTTCGCTTACGATTGTCAGTCATACAGTCGATCATGACAGCGACGCCGCCCGGCCCGTAACCCTCGTAGCGGACTTCCTCCAGTGGCTCGCTGTCCCCTGCCCCCGAGCCCTTCTTGACTGCCCGATCAATAGTATCCTTCGGCATGTTATTCGACAACGCGTTGTCGATTGCCGCACGAAGTCGCGGATTAGCCGATTCATCACTGCCGCCGAGCCGCGCCGCGACAGTAATCTCTCGAATCAGCTTAGTAAACAGCTTAGCCCGCTTGGCGTCCTGCCGGCCCTTGCGATGCTGAATATTGGCCCACTTGCTATGCCCCGCCATCAGTGAATCCGCGTCATTTGACACCTGAACAAAGTGTATCACCAGCCACCTTAGCACCCAAGGCAGCGTCCAGCCACATGTCAGTCGCGGTGTCGATCATGATCGAATTCACCATGGCGCAAGAAATGCAACGTTTGCTGCGCGCCCGACGGCGCAAACAACAGCCCAGTATGCGACACGGGCAGGGTAATGCGATCGCGCATGTTGGGTAGGATTGTTTCTTCGACCGCTATGGTGCCGTCGTTTGGAAACGGTAAGGCAGGGATGACACGACCAACGCCCATAGGCAGGGTACCTGCAATCACGCCTAGCTCGTAGTTACCGGACCACGCCGGCACGCTACCGCACAAACCTTGATCGACGCTTCGCCCCAGGAGCCAACGTCCAAGGGCATGTCGTGACAATCGCCCGGCGACATGACTGCCACGGTGCGGCGTACCCAAGGTCACGACGCGGCCGGGACGTTGCTCGGGAAAAATATGAAAAAGATGCCGCACCAACAATCCACCAAGGCTATGACATACAAAGAACAGCTTAGGCACATGGATGCGCTTAATGAACTCGGACAAGGTCACCGCATTTTCCTCGGGGCTTGCATTGACGCTCGGGTAGGTAAATTGTTCGGTAAGATAGCCTGCCGCCGCCAAGCGCCGTCTGAGCAGCGACATATCCAGCCCATTCATCCAGATCCCATGAATCAGAACGACGCCTTCCTTGGTAGCTTCCTCCCGATGGGAGTGATTCACAAGACGGTGACTAACAGAGCATGGCGTGAATGGAAAACTGCCGCATCGAGACGCCCTTCACGCGTCGTTATTCCCTAAGATCACAGTGTCTCTAGTACTTGCGAAGTCAAGAAGACGTTGAATCGGGACGATAGCCTTTAATCGAGTCGCTTCATCGACGATGATTTCATTGGCTCCAGTCTCCAACACATGAGTCAGCTTCCTCAGCCCGTTCATCGCCATCCAAGGACAATGGGCACAGCTTTTACACGTCGCACTCTTTCCGCTTGTCGGTGCTTCAAGCAATAACTTTTCAGGAGCAGCCTCTTGCATCTTGTAGAAAATCCCCTTATCAGTGGCGACGATAAATTCGTCTGCATCCAAGCTTGTGACTGCATTAACCAGCGCCGTAGTCGAACCGACCACATCGGCTTGTGATACAACCGATGGCGGAGACTCTGGATGCACCAGAATTTTGGCATGGGGGTGTTCAGCGCGCATCGCCATCAGTTCCTTTCCCTTGAACTCTTCGTGCACGACACAAGCGCCCTGCCAAAGCAACATATCCGCACCGGTTTCCCTCTGGACATATTGGCCCAGGTACTTATCCGGTGCCCACAAGATCTTTTCACCGCGATCGGCAAGGAATCGAATGATCTCGGCCGCAATGCCTGAGGTCACGACCCAATCTGCGCGGGCTTTGACAGCGGCGCTGGTGTTAGCATAGACAACAACGGTACGATCCGAGTTGGCATCGCAAAACTCGCTAAACTCGTCCGCCGGACAACCAAGATCAAGCGAGCACGTTGCCTCCAGATCCGGCATGAGGATGTGTTTTCCTGGACTCAAGATCTTGGCCGTCTCACCCATGAATCTGACGCCCGCGACCACGACGGTAGAGGCGTCGGTTTCATAACCAAAACGTGCCATATCGAGGGAATCGGAAACATGACCGCCCGTTTGCTCGGCCAACATCTGGACATCAGGGTCGGTGTAATAGTGGGCAACCAGGACAGCGTCCTGTGCCTTGAGAAGGGACTTAATCCGGGCGACTAAATCGGCGCGGTCGACGCTGCTAAGCATTTCAGATTGGGTCTCAGGAACCGCGGACGGCGGAATACGCCTGTCAAATACTGCAGGTAACGCGTTCGCAATGTTCATACTTCACCTCTCCACGGCAGTCGCCCTTGGGTCACTTAATAAACTCCACCGTCCCAGGTGATGTAACGCTATACAGTCGCGCTGGCCGATGATTTCCATACCGCGCGACCTCACCAGTGTCTTCAATGCACGAATAAGCCATAACGCGCTTTCTAAAATTACGCTTATCAAGTGCCTCGCCCAAAACGATTTCGTAGACCTTCTGCAATGCACTCAAGGTAAATTGGTCCGGCATGAACTGGAGCGCAATGGTGGAGTAGTCTAACTTGGATGCGAGACGCTTGTGGGCCATGGCGATCATCTCGTCATGATCAAATGCAAGGGGGGGCAATGCATCCAGAGGGAACCAAGCCAGCGCCTGGGCGTCACTTGCTGCGCGAAGCTGTAACCGGTCGGATGGAACCAGGGCGTAGTAAGCGACAGAAATGACACGCTCACGCGGGTCACGCCTGGGCGCACCGAAGGTGTAGAGCTGCTCCAAATAGACGCCCGTCACGCCAGTCTCCTCCCTGAGTTCCCGCATGGCCGAGGCCTCAAGATCTTCGTCAATGTCCACGAAGCCCCCTGGAAGGGCCCAACTGCCCCGGTAGGGCTCAGCTGCCCGCCTGATCAAAAGGACTTCAAGTTGCGCATCACGAATCGTGAAGATGACGACATCGGTGGTTAGGGCAGGGTGCGGGTGTTCGTAGCAGTATGCCATCGTTGACGCATAGTTAGTGTAAGAATTACACATACTATAAGTGTAATAGATACACTATGTCAAGCCGCCTGGGGCGGCAGTCCAACTAGTTGACTTCAGTGGCCGATAAACGGCTGAGGGATCGATTGAATCACTAATCTTCGCGCGGTGCTCTGCGCAGTCGGATCCCAAGTTCCCTGAGCTGTGCCTCAGAGGCTGGGATCGGTGCCGAGGTCAAGAGGCAACTCGCCGTTTGGGTCTTGGGAAAGGCGATGACGTCGCGGATGGAAGCCGCACCCGCCATCAGCATAACCAGTCGGTCCAGGCCAAAGGCGATGCCGCCGTGGGGTGGAGCGCCATACTTCAGTGCCTCCAACAAAAACCCGAACTTCTCCTGGGCCGCCTCCGCGTCCATTCCGAGCAGACGGAATACGGTCATTTGCATCGCACGATCGTGAATACGGATAGATCCGCCTCCCAGTTCCGTGCCATTTAATACCATGTCGTAGGCCCGGGATAGGCAGCCGCCCGGGTCCGTCTCCAGCTCCTCGGGTGATGTGGCTCGGGGCGCGGTGAATGGATGGTGTAGGGGCTCCCAGCGATCCCCTTCTCCTGCTCTTTCAAACATTGGAAAATCCACGATCCAGGCGGGTGCCCAACCCACTTTCACGAGTTCTTGATCCTCACCAAGCGTGTGGCGCAACGCCCCCAGGGATTCGTTCACAATCCGCGTGCGGTCAGCACCGAAGAACACCAGATCACCGCTCACGGCACCGGTGCGGGCCAACAATGCCTCGATGGCCTCATCCGGTAAGAACTTGAGGATCGGTGATTGCAGGCCATCGCGGCCAGCACTTGGGTCATTCACCTTAATATAGGCAAGGCCCTTCGCGCCATGGGCGCCGACAAACGCTGTGTACTCGTCAATCTGCTTTCGGCTCATCCCAGCGCCGCCCGGTAAGCGAAGTGCCGCGACCCGGCCATCGGCCATCTCGGCTGCCTCTCGGAAGACCTTAAACTCAACCGACCGCATCAGATCGCCCACTTCCACCAGTTCGAGCGGGTTGCGTAGATCAGGAGAATCGGTACCAAAACGCCGGAGTGCATCCGCATAGGCAATACGCGGGAACGGCGAGGGCAATTCGACGTCGAGCACCTGCTGATACAGATCTCGGATCATCGCCTCCACGATATCCATAATGGCGGCCTCCTCCATAAAGGAGGTCTCCATGTCCAATTGTGTAAATTCTGGCTGGCGATCAGCGCGCAGGTCTTCGTCACGGAAGCAGCGCACAATCTGATAGTAGCGATCCATGCCCGCCACCATGAGCAGTTGCTTGAAGAGCTGTGGCGACTGGGGCAGGGCGAAGAACGTGCCGGTGTGGGTGCGGCTTGGAACCAGATAATCGCGGGCACCCTCTGGCGTTGCCCGCGTCAGCATCGGTGTTTCGATCTCGAGAAAGCCCTGCTCATCTAAGAACCGTCGGAGCGTGCGAGTGACCTCTGCACGCAGACGCATATTCGAAAGCATGTCTGGGCGCCGCAGGTCAATATATCGATACCGAAGTCGGGTTTCTTCGTGAAGGTTTTCTTCCTCGATTGGGAACGGCGGCGTTTCAGCAACGTTCAGTATCTCAATAGTGTGCGCAAGGACCTCCACTTCGCCGGTCGGTAGCGCCAGGTTTTCCATCCCTTCCGGACGGCGTCGCACACGGCCTACGACGCGCAGCACATATTCGCTGCGAACCTGCTCTGCGACGGCAAACGGTTCCGGTGTATCGGGATTGAAGACGACCTGGACGAGGCCTTCGCGGTCACGAAGATCGATAAAAATGACGCCGCCATGGTCCCGCCTGCGGTGAGCCCAACCGCAAAGCTCGACTTCCTCGTCCAGCAAGCTTGCGTTGAGTTCTCCGGAATAATGGCTACGCATTTAAGATCGACCCCAAACGACGGAACAAAGGGCGGGATATTACGTGCCTGCTCCAGTCCGCGCAACACCACCGGAGGAGAATTAAACCAAGTCCGTGTTTGCTCGATAAGACTAGTCAGAACCACCGGATTCCGTTTTGGACTTTGTGTCCGATGCCGCCTCAGACTTTTCCCCCTCTGATTTTGCTGCACGCGTTCCAGACGAGTCTGATTTCTCGGCAACATCCTTTTTATTTCCGGCCTTCTTCTTGTCATTATTCCTAAAATCGGTGGCGTACCATCCTGTCCCTTTCAAGCGGAAAGCAGCCGCCGAGATCAGTTTACGCAGGCTCGCGTGATCACACTCTGGACATTGCTTCAACGGCGCGTCACTGAAATTTTGAATCGCCTCAAGGCGATGTCCGCACTCCGTACACTGATATTCATAGATCGGCATATCTGGATCCTTAGTATCGCACTACGCGAAAAAATAAGGGCGAATTTCGCCAAAATCAAGGGGTGGGCGGATGCTATGCTTTACGAGTCGTCCGCGATCCGGGGTCAACCGGCGCTTTGAATGTTAAAATGAGCTTGCCAGCGCGTCCATATTCGGTATCATCGCCGACCTTGCGTAACCTGGGCCGTTAGCTCAGTTGGTAGAGCACCGGACTTTTAATCCGTTGGTCGAAGGTTCGATTCCTTCACGGCCCACCAATAAATCAAGAGGTTACATTGTAATATGCGCCGCTATGATGCGGATTAGTGATTGCAGGTATCAGTTAAGGTATCAGTACATAATGGGGCAGATAGTCCCGTCAAAATAGGTGTAAATATTATTT
>JAPUIX010000130.1 GCA_027296625.1 Gammaproteobacteria bacterium
GTAGACAGTGCCGACATTTTCATCGTCGAGAATAACTGGTTCAAACAAAACAACATAGTCGGAGCTAAATCGGTGGCCGATGTCCAAAGCCTCGGCCGGACACGAACCCCCCTCACCGTTACTGCGACGGTACTCGGCGAAAACCGTACCCGCCCGGTCATATACGCAAGCAGACGCAATGCGTGGTTGAGCCTTCAAGGAAGCCAAGGTTTCCGCCGCAGCAAGCGAATCTTGAAAGACCAGCGCACCCCTACTATTCTCGGCGATGACTCCAGCAAGAATTGAAAGATTACGGACTAGTGCATCCCGATAACTGATAATGTCGTAAACAACTAGTGCTATAGAAGTTATGAGCAAGGCCACGGTAATTGTTAGCACCGTGCTCCGCGTTAACTTCTGCTTTATTGAGAGGTTTTTGGTACGCATGATTAGGGCGGCGGCTCGCTTTGGAGAAGTACATCATAGAACCCGTGCATAGTACGAATGTCTGCGGCATTTTCGCGGCACATGAGCCCGTCAGGGTCGTGAATCAATTGATTTCCGCAATGGCTCCCTTGCGTAACTCTTGAAACTCTGTTCACAAATCCCCTTTCCAGAATGTTCTGGGAATCCAGTAATTGATCCTATTCTATTACGTTGCTTGCAAGTCCCATAAGATATGAACTAAGCTTAAGTCCCGATTGAGCTGCGGCGTTCGAGTTGATTTCAAATCGAATTTTATTCCCTCTCTTGAGGAGGTTAATGATACCCCCTAGATTTGCAAAGCGATCCATATCTCCAGTGGTTAACACACTTGCTCCTGCAAGCGATGCGACAATGTCTCGTATATTTTCTCGCTCAGATGAGCTGACAAAGAGAACATGACAGCGTTTTAGGCCATTTATCCCTATTTTGCGCTTGACGATTATGGCCCTGCCCTTGATTTTCCTACCCCTTACAGCGTGCTCGAGGGTGGGGCCAAACGGGTCCACGCCGATTACGCAAAGGATCATAGGAGCGTTTTCGTCTGTGAACTTATCGGCTGGCCATTCGACGAATTTCGTAAAGTTATACAGAAAAGCGGCTTTGATCTGGTACTCGCGAATAGATGCGGATTCCGCATACGCGTTCACTGCAACACCTAAATAAATACAAGACGCGATCAGAAGAATCGCACGAGAAATAAAGGTAAAACAATGTATTCTTAGAAAACCCATTGCCATCCCACCGTAATTTGCCAGTCGGTCTCAAGTTGTGGCCCATCCAAAGACTGATAAATTGGTAGGCCGGCTTGGATAGCGAGCCGATGTCCCTTGAGTGTGCCCTTTGGCATGTACGTGCTAATGCCGAATAAAAGATCGACGCGTTCGCCGCCACGTCGATCTGGATCGGCAGTCGGAACCACGGTTGGATTTAGGTCGGGATCGGCCCCGTCTATATTCTCCCAAACCTCACCATCGATCCGAACGAATGGGGCAAGCCAGTCCGTCCACTTCCAGGATCCCCAGGCACTTATGCTATATCGGTTCCCCAACGTATAGTCATTGCTGTTTTCGCCAAGCCTAATCGTCGCATCCACTTCGCCGCCCCAAGCCCAGTTTTCCTTTTCACCCAAATATGTGATTCTCGGATGCAGATCGAACGTCCCGGAGCCCAATTGCATAGGGTAGGGCAACCTCTTCTTGCCCTGAGCAGGATTAGCCAGGAAATCTTTTTTATTGATAGATCCGGTAGGAAAACTCACTGCGCCGTTGAAAATTAAACGGTGCTCGTCGAAATTACGCCTATAGAAAGTATAAAGCGCGCCCACATTGAGGTCGCCAATTCCCTCCGACCTAGTCGTGAAACGGACCCCCGTTCGCGTTACGTGATCCATCTCAAGCTGGATGTAAGGAAGCATAGCCATTATGGTCAGGTCGTCTGATGGCGCGTACATGAGCATGGGCATGTGCATTTTCATGGTCATATCGGTAGGGGTCACCGGAAAATCGGCGAGCACATCACTGTCGCTTAGCTGTTTGGTCCCGTCCCGATTTCCGTCCATGCTCATGAACATGAACTGGTAACCAAGCATCCAATCGCCTTCCAAATGCGTATGCGTTCCCAAAACGTTGATCGAAATGACATCAACCTCCAATAGCTCTTCCAGAGTAAGGTCTGAAAAGTCCGTTGGCTGCTTTTCACTATGTTCTGAGCCTTCAGCCGAGGCCACTATTGGGAACGCTGATAAGAAGAGAACAAGGAGAGTTGTTCTCATCGTGGCCATGTTATCATGGCCAGACATAGGTGAATTTCGATCGGCACGAGGTCTGAAAGCGGTATGACCGCCTGAAATTAATTCCTTACCGTCGCGCCAAACGAGATTCTGAACCGACTCGGAGTTTGAACAAACACGCATGTGCTCTCTGCCAAGCGGAGATCAGGGTTTTCCCAAAATGAGCCGACAATTCACAAAGACACGTCTCCGCTTGATAAATGATAACACTAATCGACACCCCTGATCCAGTTAATGCGATCTGATACCGGACGCCCCAGGGGTTGAGTGGTGAGCAGGGGCGCGAGGCGCTTGATATAGTGGTGGAGGCGTGATTCTCTCCGAAATGTTGTGTCTTGGAGGGGAAGATGGTTGCGTTACCGATTCAAGGTCGGCTGGGGGCGGAAGGTCTTTGGAGGCTAGCGCGCGGGGAGCGCCGGGCGGCGCCGTCTGTCCCGCGCGCAGCAGCGGCACCGCCATTACGATTACCCATTCTCATGGCAATAGACGAGGGCAAGATCGAGCCCTCGTCATTCGCCAAGGGGATCAACGTTCACGATCACCCGTCTACCAGCGTCTATGGTGAAACGCACATTGTCGCCCGGCTTCAGTCCCTGCAGCAGTGTCGCGGGAGTGACCATGAAACTCATTTCCACCATAGGCGCCATGAAGCCCTTGATCTCCTTGTGGGTAAGGATTAGTCGGCTCTTCCGTGGCTCGACGGCAACGATGACGCCGATGCC
>JAPUIX010000131.1 GCA_027296625.1 Gammaproteobacteria bacterium
CGGCGATAGCAAGCGCTGCAGAAGCACCGCAGATACCCACTGCCCCGCCGGATAATGCCCCAAAGTGCTTACTGAGGCCCGCCAGGCGGGCTATTAGAAAACCGAACAGAAGGGTGGTCAGGACCGCTAGAAACAGTAGAAAAATTGGCCTGGCCCCCAGCGCCAGAATGTCTCCCAGCACGATGCGAAAACCCAGCAGAGCGACCCCGATCCGCAACAGAGTGCGCCCACTGAAGGCGATACCAGGGATTGTCCTCTGATCGTCTGCGATAAAGTTGAGCGACATGCCCAGCAACAGGGCGAACAGCATGGCGGGTGCGCCATAGTGTTCACTCAAAAAGCCGGCTGCAAAACCAATAACTATGCTTATCGAAAGGCCCGGAATAATGGGTGATAACCTACTTTTTATGTTCATGTGGTGGTCCAATGGGAAGCGCATTTGTGGCTGCTGATCTTTACGTATCCACTGGCGTTTGCATGCCCTGGCGGGAGGATCAGCTTGCTGAATACAAAGTACTCTTCTGCTCAGGGGTCCTATGTGGATTAATTTTCACTCTTGATATTCTTCGGGTGATAACGCCACAGCAGGTAAACGAGCACGAAAAGGATCGGTATGTCGGCCCACATGTGCGGCATCTCGTGCTCCCACATCATCAGCGTCTGGCCGATCATGAGCAGAGCATGCAGCAGATTGGCGATGATGCCAAAATCGAATAACAGCCCGGCATCTCTCGGGTTTTTCGCCTCGCGCACCAGCAGGTAGCACCAGGCGATATACAACATGAGCATCATCCACAGATAGGGATGGTATTGGGTGCCTTCCTCGATGCCC
Organism: Gammaproteobacteria bacterium; assembly: GCA_027296625.1. NCBI lineage: Bacteria > Pseudomonadati > Pseudomonadota > Gammaproteobacteria > Gammaproteobacteria bacterium. The sequence goes on from JAPUIX010000131.1 coordinate 833, forward strand.
CAGACAAAGCCGTGGGGATAGGAGACCAAAAAAACCATCAGTGCGGGAATCAACCCCCAGCCCACGACACGCATTAACGTGGAAGTGGCATTAGCAGTTACTGTCATGGCGTATACCAGATAGGGGAGGTGTAAGCTCGCTCCGTGACCGTCATCGGTACGTGGTCCGGCATCTTCACGCCGAATCGCTTGGCATCGTACGCGGTCCAGCGCGGCGTGGGGATCTCAATAACCCTGACGTAGTAAAACGCCCGCTGCGCTGGATTGAAGTCCGGATCCTCCCAATAGGCCATGAGCAAGGCATCGCCAATGGAGTTCGTATAACTCGCGTTCTGAATGTCAACAGTGTTTCCCACCGGGGTCTCGCACCGGCCATTTGCGCCGGTTTTACGGCCGTCGGAGACGGCGACATCGTGGATGCGCTCATGAGTCACGCCCTTTTTATCCATCCAGCCCTTGATGATCTGGATACGGTCCAGATTGGCGCCGTCAGGATCCCTCAGTGCCCGTACCATAAAGCCAGGAGCCTTTCCGGGAGGGGCATCCGTCAAATCCCCGCCCATCGGTACGCCGCGGCCATAACCATGCGCTGCAAAATCAGGCCGCTCGACCTCGTCAGCCGCGAAATCCCAGCCGGCAAAGACGCGCACGCCGACGCGGGTTCCGGTTGTTGCGTAAACCTCCTTGCGCACCATGGCATCAAATAGTTCCTCCCGCGTGTTTTCACGCGCCCACACTGCAGCGAGGCCCGAGGCCTGTTCCATCCATCCACCGCCGGTCTTTCGCCCGTCCGGCATGACGAGCATCGAGTGCTTCCACCGCTCGGGACTCGGTTCGCTCGTCGGCAGCTTGCCGAAGAAGTTCTCCTCCCGAGTGGTCGACATCCCGATGTGCGAATCGGTGCTGCCGATCATGCCGAACTTGAAGGGGTTTACTCCTAGGGCGTCGTGGAACTTCAGGCCCAACCGGAGAGCGGAGCGGGCGTATTCGTACTGCAGCATCCAGTCTTCCTTCGGGACGGAGGGATTGGCGAAGTTGCCGAAATCCCAGCGCTCGTAGTCCGCAAACTCATCATCGGTCGACAGGAAAGGATGTGTTTCGCTGTCGCCTTTCGACTGGGTGACCTCGAAGAGCGGCTCCCAGCGCATTCTAGCTTGGGCGTAGGCTTTGCTCAGCCGCTTCTTTTTGAGGGTCCTTTTGGCGAACATCAGGCCGTTGCTGGCGTTGCCGTTGTGGGGGATGGCCAGCACCTGACCTCCCGTTTTCTCCTCGTAGTCAGCCAAGTATCGCCAAAGGTCCTCGGGATCATCGCTGTCGAACGCGGAAAAAGGCAGCACCTGCTTCACACGATCCGGTCCATCGCGGAAAATAACGACTCGGTGGAGGTTGTTGCCAGGGCCAGGCGCGGAGGTCCATTCGTAGCCGTTAAGGGCGGTAAACTTGCCGGGCTCATTGTACGTCGAGGCGATGTCGATCACTCGGTCCCATACGGAGCGCTTCAGCTTGTCGCTCTTGACCAACTCTTCACCTCGGGTAATGCTGAAGAAGACCTCGGAGGCAGCCTTGAAGCCCTCCGCCCTGCCTGCCCGGTACATGTCAAACCAGCGCTTGCCGTACTCCGTTGCCAGGAGTCCCGGTTCCGCCTTGCGAATTTGATCCGCAATGCCCAGGTATTCTGCATGGTCGGAAACGACAAGAAAATCGAAAGGACGCATTAATTTCGCGCGAAGGCCCGTATTGGAGATGACTTCTTCGCCACGCGCGAAACGAAACGAATCCTCCGGTCCGAGTCTGGTGCCCATCAAGCCACTGTCGAAAGAGAGAATGGTGTGATGGTGTGTGTCTCCCCAGAAAACGCGATTAGGAAAATGCTGATCGACATACGGCGAGTATGCCCTGGATTCCTCCAGCATGTGCCCCTCGTCGGGGGCCCATTCCTGGGCAGTGGCGACCTTTACTCCCGAAAAAAGTACGATGAGTGAGGTAAAGCTGATCATTCGCTTCATGATGGACATGATCCATTTCCTCTTGGATGTAACAGAATTGTCACAACAGATTCAGAGCAGTTCAGGAGAGCCGGGCTCTTCCTTCAGCTCATATGTAGTGTTAGCAGTTGAAATCACGGTGTGTACCAGATAGGGGAAGTGTATACGCGATCCTGCACCGTCATCCTGACCTCGTCCGGCATATCCACGCCGAATCGCTTCGCGTCATAGGCTGTCCACCGCGGGGTGGGTATCTCGATTACCCGGACATAGTAAAAGGCACGCTCACCGGGGTCAAAATCGGAATCGACCCAATAGGCTGTCTGCATTGCATCGCCGATCGAGTTGGCATAGGCGGCCCGGGCAATATCGACAGTGCTGCCCACGGCGGCTGTGCAGCGCCCGTCCTCACCGATCTTTCTGCCGTCGGACACGGCCACATCGTAGATCCTCTCCCGGGTGTCGCCGTTCTTGTCGAGCCAGCCTTTGATGACCTGGATACGGTCCAGGTTGGCACCGTCGGGGTCACGCTGGGCGCGAATCATGAAAGTCGGGGCAGCGCCCTCGGGTGCTGCGCTCAGGTCTCCGCCCATGGGTACGCCACGCGCATAACCGCGATCGGCAAAATCGGGCCGGCGTACCTCAGACGCCGCGAAATCCCAACCCGCAAATACCCGAACAGTGATCCGTGTGCCGGTGGTGGCGTAG
>JAPUIX010000132.1 GCA_027296625.1 Gammaproteobacteria bacterium
TAAAGGCGCTGCGGCAGGCTGCGTAAGCTCGTCATTTAGGTCGGATTGGTTTTTTCACCTACGGGAGAGCGGCAAAAAAGTTTTCCAGCACCGTCGTGAGGTAAACTGGCGTCTCGATCATGGGGTAGTGACCGGAGTTCGGAATTAACTCAATCCGTGCATGCGGGTACAGCGGCGGAAACGCTGCCCGCGCGAAATCCTCGCGCACGCCGCCGTCATGTTCCCCCACAAGCACCAGCATCGGTGCTTTTATAGATTTCGCTTCCCCACCGAAATCCGTTTTAACAAATGCCGAGAGATAATCGGCGAACGCCTTGGGTGTCGTTGTCTCCCGAGCGCGCCGAATAATCCAATTGACAAACACCGAGGATAGCCGGTTGCCAAGCGACTCACTGACTACTTGCCGGGCGCACTCGATGTCATCGAACACTCTTTCGAAGACAGCGTAAACCTCATCTGGTAACGGCACGCCGGTAGCCGGGACGGGCGTAATACATGCCACCGCCGCCACACGATCTGGAGCATCAACAGCAACGCGCTGCGCCGCCATCCCCCCCATGGAGTGGCCGACGATAGTGAATTTGTCCCACCCTAAATGGTCCGCGAGCGCAATGGCGTCATGCGAAATCTCTCTCATCGAGTGTTCACCCTCGATAAAACGGGATTTACCATAGCCTCTGAAATCCAAAAATGCGTAGGTGAACCGATCCGTATCGAGGCAAGGAAACATCGGTGAAAACACCAGATGATCACCGAACCAACCGTGCAATACGATAATTCGTCGCGGACCCTTGCCGATAACCGAGTGTCCAATAACCATCCTGCGCCAAATCCGTTCTTGAAAAAGCAGGCCAGACCACCTTGCCCTCTATAAAGTCGAAAGCAGACTTGCCCCTCTATGTTACTGCCAAATAATCATTCAACAAAAGATCCCCATTGTTAGGCGGCAGGCCGAGATATCCGCTGCCCTGCTTTGATCCCCTGGTCCATCGCCCTATGCCTTATTTCCCATCTGTCAAGCCCGCCATCGTCGTGCCATCAGGGCGAAGTAATTCAAGCTAGTCAACAACGCCCCCAACAACAAGCATCAAAGTCCTGGTAGTTTCTCTGCGACAATTAGACAAAATCGTTTGTGACTGAGGCTGGCTGGCGGTCCCAGCGGGACTCCAGCTGGGTGAAGTAGGTCCAGGCACGACGAGCGCGGGACTCCAGGGAAACCCCGGATTCAAATTGGCGGCACTCCTCAGGACTGAAGAAGCGTAATTCACCTAGGGCGCTGGCCTGCGCGGCTTTCCGAGTGTCATCTTCGAGTGTCATACACGCATAGAGCATCTCTTCGATATCATTTGCGACCACAACAATGCCGTGCCCTCGTAGGAGGGCAGCTCTCTTATTGCCGATGAGGTCGGCGAGCTTCTTGCCTCTCTGAGGGGTTGTAATGAGATGGGGCTCTGGATACTCAGGAATACCTTCACCGTACATGGCTCCTTGAAGTGTGACCGGGCGATATTCGCGGCGGGCAATAGCAAACAAGGTCGCGTTGGGTGAGTGTAAATGCGCAACCGCAAGGGCGTCTGCTCGCGCCGAGTGCAGCGCCGTGTGGATAGGCGATTCTATAGGCACTCGCCCCTTGCCCTCAAGATCATTCCCCGCTAGATCCATGACAGCCATATCGCTCGGCTGGAGAATTGATTTGTCTGAGCCTTTGCCGGGTGAGATAAAAACCCGTCCGGCCGCTGAATGGTACGCGCTGATATGTCCAAAGAGCCCGAGAAGACCCCGCATGCTTAGGATACGCGTACAGGTGGCGAGCTTTTCCTTGAGTTCGCTTTCCGAAGTCATATTATCTAAGGCCTCCTTGCCCAGGCTTCGAATGATAATGCTCTATGCACGGAAGTCGGAGATTACTGCATCCGAAGATGATATTCAAGGAAGACTGCTGCATCTACGGGCTAGTCATTCGAGCGCATCAAGACATGCGACAGGTGTCAAAAAGCCCTTGTCAAGTGGCTAATTTCGGGTTAAATAAACTGGCTGGTTGGAAAATGGACCGAGACATGGCCTCGGATCAATGCAATCCTTGAACAGGAATTATTTGGCAGGGAGAAGCTTACGCGTTTTTACATAAACATACTGGCGACTTACTATGCTGATCGTGACCCACCCTTTGACGTCTATTATCAACAGGTCCTCGAACAGATAGAGTTAGCAGAGGAGCTGGGCTGGGAGTGTTTTATGTTCAACGAGCATCACTTCCTGGGCTACGGTGGACCTATATCAAACCCGGCCACATTGCTCGCGGCTGCCGCGGCACGCACCTCTAAGATTCGACTGGGACCCTGCATTGCCATTCTTCCGTTGCGTCATCCGCTCCAGACTGCGGAGGACTATGCGATGGTAGACGCGATCTCGGGTGGACGGCTAGAGTTCGGCATTGGTTCAGGGAACACGAATCTGGACTATCGAGTCTACGGAATTCCGCGAGCGGAAAGCCGGGACAGGATGGACGAAGCGATCGAAATAATAATCAAGGCCTGGTCTAATGAACGATTTAGTCACCGGGGAAAATATTGGCAGTTCGAGGAAATAACCCTGTACCCACGGCCCATGCAACAGCCGCATCCGCCGATCTGGGTAGCGGGGACTTCGGCGGGCACGTTGGGCTGGGCGGGACGCCACGGCTATGACATCATGACCGTCGGACATCCACACCCTCCTGATGAGACACGTCCAGGGGTGGAGGCGTGGCGTGAAGGGCTGGTTGCAGCGGGGCATAACCCAGATGAGCATCATTGCCAGTTTCACATCCGAACCTGCGTGGACGAAAATGTGATGCGGGCGCGTGAGGTGGCGACTGCGGCCATCGAGCGATATGACATGATCTCAAGAATTGGCCGAAAGGAAGACAGGCCTCTACCGAAAGTCCATGACTGGGAAGGCATGTTGGCCCAAGGGCGAAATCTTTACGGCAACCCGGAGGACTGCATCCGGATCATAAACAACGCGTCCAAAAACTATCACTTTGACATCATGACGACCACCTTCAATTTTGGCGGCATTCCGCATGACACGATCACAAAATCCATGCGCCTCTTCGCCAAAGAAGTAATGCCGGCTTTTAGGTAATGAGGCAAACAGCTAAACGTCTAGATTCAATGTAAACCCCGCCTCTTGAGGCGGGCACAAAGTGGTTCGACAAGCTCACCATCCTGAGCAAGGTCGAAGGACCGATGGTGGTTCCCCCCGTGGAGCCGCGCTCCATTACTCCACAGGGAGGGAGAAGCGGCAACTCTCCCCTGTGGTCGAACACGGGGATTCAAACCCTGTTTCGATATAACTAGATTCACGACGCCACGCCGGGCATCGG
>JAPUIX010000133.1 GCA_027296625.1 Gammaproteobacteria bacterium
TTGTTCTTTCATAGAAATATCCTTTCAAATCGTCTATTGATTGCCGCCTAACAGGTGATTATGTGACAGGCACGAATATTGTGATATGCCGCCAGATGTTCTCGTACATTCTCATAACTTTAATGCTTTATCAATGACCGCTATGTGCCGGAAGCGGAAGTTAATCTAGATAATTTGTATGTCGGCTAACGGGAAAGTAGCCGTTCAGATTCAACCTGGCAACTTCCGCTTAGTGCCCAAAGGAGACCCTCAATAAATTGGCGCGCGCGGCAATCTTCGGCCAATTCCCGACCCTCAAATAGCCATAGCACGTTGGTTTTGAACAACCTTTCGCGTTAGTATGTGCCAGAGTAGTTAGCATCAGGAGTGCGTCTTCAGATGAATGACCGCCTGCCACGTAAACTGGCCGCAATACTGTACGCAGATGTTGCCGGTTACAGCCGCCTGACTGGCGAGGATGAGGAGGGGACGCATCGCGCCCTTAGCGCTTACCTCGACATCCTCACTACCTCGATTGAAAAGCATAACGGCACCGTCTTGCACTTCGCCGGTGATGCTGTGCTCGCTGATTTTGCCACTGTGTCGGACGCCCTCATCTGTGCGGTAGCGGTCCAGCAGGATCTTAACCATCGCAATAAAGATCTTCCCGACGAACGCAAAGTTCAGTTTCGTATCGGCGTCAATCTCGGTGAAGTCATAGTCGATCGAAACGAGATCTATGGTGACGGGGTGAACGTCGCAGCCCGACTCGAAAGTCTTGCCGAACCTGGCGGTATTTATATCTCTGAGTCGGTGCACACTACCGTGGGTAACAAGCTGCCGTTGGACTACGAGTTCATCGGGGAGCAAATGGTTAAAAACATTGCCAAGCCAGTGCGGGCCTACTCGGCACAACTTAAATCTGGTGCGACTTTGCCCTCACCGAGTGTGCGTCCGACGGCTCGATGGCCAATGCGGCACGTCATTGCAGCCACCGCTGCGACCGCTGTACTTATTATCACCGTAGGCGTGATCACCTGGTTGAATCCATGGGAGTCGGAAAGCGATCCAGGTTTCGTCGAGGCGCTACGCTACAAAGCGCCGGTGGCCGTGTTGCCGTTTAAGAACCTGAGCGGTGGTCCGGAGATGGAGTCTTTCTCCGACGGGTTGACCGAGGACATTATCACAGACTTTGCCAAGTTCCCCGTGTTGTTTGTGATCGCGAGCAACACTGTGTTTACCTATAAGGGCAAGCCGATAAACGTACAAGACGTGGGAAGCGAGCTTGGCGTGCGGTACGTGCTAGAGGGCAGCACGGAGAAGACTGGCGACACCATCCGCATTACCGCCCAGTTCATCGATGCCCGCGACGGCAAGCATCTTTGGGCCGAACGCTACACGGGGACATTGACGGACAAGTTCGCAGTACGCGATCAGGCGCGGTGGTCGATAATCGCAAACTTGTTTGGCGGATTAGGAATACTGACAAGAGCAGAGCACCAGCGAGCGATCGAGAAACAACCAGAGAGCCGCGATGCGTACGATTACGTCCAACTAGCGTATGAGGCAATAAACAAGTACACAGAGGAGGGCACGGCCGAGGCCATGGAGTTTGCCAATAAGGCCGTCACGCTCGACCCGACATATGCAAGGGCGCTACAGTTGCTCAGCTGGGTACACTACAGGGAGGCTCAGTCCGGGTGGGGCGGTGGCGATCGCGACAGGTCGCTCGAGCTCGCCTATCAACACGCGCGGAAATCCTGGGAGCTCGACCCGTCCGACTACGATGCCCACTGGCAATTGGGTACGGTTTATTTGAAGTTGGGACAGCATGATCAGGCCATGGCCGCCTACGAGCGGGCGCGTAAGCTCAACCCGAACGATGCCGATCTGCTGGCTGACACGGCTTACTCTTTGATTCTCGTGGGGGGACGTTCCGAGGAAGCGATCGCGTCCATGAAGCAGGCGATGCAACGCAAGTCGAATTGGCCGCAGTGGTTTTCCTGGACTTTGGGCCTGGCTTATTGGGATGCCGGGCAATATCAGGACGCGCTAACCATAGTCAAGGGCATCGCGGAACCGGCCCCCCGGGGACTCCTCTTGGTGGCGTCGATCTATGTGAGACTCAGTCGATTTGAGGAGGCCCGCGCCGAGGTAGTCAAATATCTCAAGGCGAATCCGGGCCACACGCTAAAGGATATCCGCAAGTTTCCTTTCAAGGTTCCAGCACAGACCAAGCGTTATCTCGACGACTTGCGCACGGCCGGACTTCCGGAGTGACCAATCATCAAGTGGTTCTCTTGCTGAAGAGACACGCGCGGCTAATTCCGAAAACGGCGCCACCACTTCACTCACATAACGTGAGAATACCCTTGGGGACGCCACTCTCGTTAGAGACTGGTCCAGCAATGCACCGGCATCCACATTCCAATTCGAGGGTTATTTTACAGCCGGAAATCTACAGGGAACCACCTATCCCCTATGACCGCAATGTGCCGGAAGCAGAAGTTAATTCAGAATTTTTGAACGGCTGCTATTGAGAAAGCAGACCTTCAGATTTCATCGCTCAAGGGCGGCTAAGTGCCCAAAGCGGACATCGAGTAAATCGAATACGATTTTCTTATCACGCTGCACCCAGGCAGCATTCCAGCCAACAA
>JAPUIX010000134.1 GCA_027296625.1 Gammaproteobacteria bacterium
GCACTAATGAGTTCTTATCACGTCGCCCTTTAGATCCGTCTCGGGCTCCTCCTGCTTGACGAGTTCGTCCGGTTCGTCACTGACGGACAACGCTTCTGGCATTCGCTGCAGTGCAATCTCGAGCACCTCATCAATCCAACGGACAGGACGAATTTCTAAATTGTGTTTAATATTCTTCGGTATTTCCACGAGTTCGCGCTCATTTTCCTTCGGGATCAAGACCGTCGCAATGCCGCCGCGTAGTGCCGCCAGCAGTTTTTCCTTCAAACCACCAATGGGCAAAACTTCGCCGCGAAGCGTGATCTCACCCGTCATTGCGACGCTCGAACGAACCGGGATCCCGGTCAGCGCAGAGACCAAGGCTGTGCACATCGCGACACCGGCACTGGGACCGTCCTTGGGAATCGCCCCCTCCGGCACGTGGAAGTGGGCATCGTGCTTCTGGTAGAAATTGGGATCGATGCCCAGCGTGTCACTCCGGCTGCGCACAACAGTCATGGCCGCCTTGATCGATTCCTGCATTACTTCGCCGAGTTGCCCCGTGTAGGTTTCCTTACCTTTCCCCGCAACGACGGCTGCTTCGATCGTGAGCAGCTCGCCACCAACCTCAGTCCAAGCCAGCCCCGTCGCCAGACCGATCCGATCTTCCTCTTCAGCCCGGCCGTAACGGAAGCGCTTAACACCGAGTAACTTCGCTAAATTCCGCGAACTCACTGCCGTGACCTTCTTCTCCGGCTTCAGCAACACCTGCTTAACAACTTTACGGCAGATCTTGGCGATCTCGCGTTCAAGGTTCCGCACCCCAGCTTCACGGGTGTAGTAGCGAACGATTTCCCGAATCGCACTTTCACTGATCGACAACTCACTCGATTTAAGACCATGGTTCTTGAGCTGCTTGGGAACAAGATATTTCATGGCGATCTGGACCTTCTCGTCCTCGGTGTATCCCGATAGACGAATGACTTCCATACGATCGAGTAACGCTGGCGGAATGTTTAGACTATTGCCTGTGGTAACAAACATGACCTCTGAGAGATCATAATCCACTTCCAGATAGTGATCGTTAAACGTGTTATTCTGCTCAGGATCAAGCACCTCAAGGAGTGCGGAAGCCGGATCACCGCGAAAGTCCATCGCCATCTTATCGACTTCATCGAGTAGAAACAGCGGATTTCTCGTGCCAATCTTTGCCATACTCTGAATGATCTTTCCGGGTAACGAACCGATATAAGTGCGACGGTGTCCCCGGATCTCCGCTTCATCACGGATTCCGCCCAAGGACATACGCACAAACTTACGGTTGGTTGCACGCGCGATCGACTTGCCTAGTGAAGTCTTACCAACACCTGGTGGTCCAACAAGGCACAATATCGGACCCTTAAGCTTTCTGACGCGTTGTTGTACAGCAAGATATTCAAGTATCCGTTCCTTCACCTTTTCAAGACCATAATGATCCTCATTAAGGATCGTCTCGGCCTTCGCAATATCGCGGCTGGTCTTCGTGCGCTTTTTCCACGGTACACTCAGTAGCCAGTCGATATAATTGCGCACAACAGTTGCCTCGGCAGACATGGGCGACATCAGTTTGAGTTTATTGAGCTCTGAGGTCGCTTTTTCCTTAGCTTCCTTGGGCATGCCGGCTTTCTCAATTTGCTTCGCGAGATCCTCAACCTCATTCGGAGTCTCTTCCATCTCGCCCAGCTCTTTCTGAATGGCCTTCATCTGCTCATTAAGAAAGTACTCCCGCTGACTCTTCTCCATCTGCTTCTTAACCCTGCCACGAATACGTTTCTCAACCTGGAGCAGGTCGATTTCCGACTCCATGAGGGCAAGCAGGCGTTCAATTCGTCCAGCAACATCAACGATCTCAAGAATTTTCTGCTTCTCTTCAATCTTTACGGACATATGCGCCGCAACGGTGTCTGCCAAACGGCTTGGATCGTCAATGCCAGCCAACGAAGAGATGATTTCAGGAGGGACCTTCTTGTTTAACTTGACATACTGGTCGAATTGACCTGTAACGGAACGAACCAGTGCTTCCAGTTCCAAGTCGTCCGCTGACGTGGATTCTAAGAGTTCGATCTGAGCGGAAAAGTAATCATCCGTGCCAACAAACTGCAGAACACGAGCGCGGACAACACCCTCCACTAGAACCTTGATCGTGCCATCAGGCAATTTGAGGAGTTGGAGAATATTCGACAGGGTGCCGACGGAATAGAGATCGTCCATGCTCGGCTCGTCTTGAGCGGCACTGAGCTGCGCCAGCAGTAAGACCTGCTTGTTGCCCCCCTCCTCCATGGCCCTTTCCAAGGCCTTAATGGATTTCTCCCGCCCTACAAAGAGCGGAATCACCATGTGCGGATAGACAACAACGTCCCTTAGCGGCAGAACAGGGGCCACCTGAGCTTGTAGTTGCAAGTCTTTGGAAGACTGATCGTTTTCCATTCCGTATCCCTCTAATGAGATTGTGAGGTTAACATGCCACTCAGGCTATATATGGGGGAAATAACAGGGCTTTTCAAGTCTTTAGGCCACAAAAGCACACCGTAGGCGTGCCCATGGGTAGGCAGGCGCGCCACCGCCCCCCAAGGGGCCCAGCCCTCGAGCTTAGTCAGAGGCGACCTTCGGTATCTTCGATCCCTCATAGATCATCAGCGGCTTCGATTCCCCAAGGATGGCCGCCTCATCGACCACAACTTGGGTCATCCCCTTCAAGGAAGGCAGATCATACATCGTGTCTAACAATACGTTCTCAAGGATCGAACGCAGTCCCCGAGCGCCGGTCTTGCGTTCCATAGCCTTTCGAGCAACGGCACGCAGGGAATCTTCGCGGAATTCGATCTCGCAACCTTCCATTTCGAAGAGCCTGGAATATTGCTTGGTGATCGCATTTTTTGGTTCCACCAGGATCTGGACCAATTGGCTCTCTTCCAGCTCGTCAAGGCTGGCAACCACCGGCATGCGCCCCACAAATTCGGGGATCAATCCGTATTTGATCAGGTCCTCGGGTTCCACGCTACCCAAGATTTCATTCATGCTCTGCTTGTCGTTCTTGCTCTTGACCTCAGCCGAGAATCCAATCCCACCCTTCTCTGAACGCTCCCGAATGATCTTGTCGAGGCCGGCAAAGGCGCCACCGCAAACGAACAAGATGTTGCCCGTATTGACCTGCAGAAATTCTTGCTGGGGATGCTTGCGCCCCCCCTGCGGAGGTACCGACGCGATCGTTCCTTCAATGAGTTTGAGCAGGGCTTGCTGCACACCTTCGCCAGATACGTCGCGCGTGATCGAAGGATTGTCTGACTTGCGTGAAATCTTGTCGATCTCGTCAATATACACAATCCCGGTCTGGGCCTTTTCAACGTCATAATCACATTTTTGCAAGAGCTTTTGAATAATGTTCTCAACATCCTCGCCCACATATCCCGCTTCCGTGAGTGTGGTCGCGTCGGCGATTGTAAATGGGACATTTAAGAAGCGTGCAAGAGTCTCAGCAAGCAAGGTCTTTCCAACACCTGTTGGACCAATTAGCAGCACATTACTTTTTGAAAGTTCTACATCGGATTTCTTTGTGCCTTTCTCTAACCGCTTGTAATGGTTATATACCGCGACCGACAGGATCTTCTTGGCCTGTTCCTGACCAATGACATATTCATCTAGGATTTTTTTGATCTCATGGGGCGTAGGTAAGATACTTCCCGCACCACTGGAAGTTTTTTCCTGGATCTCCTCACGCACGATATCATTACAAAGTTCAACGCACTCGTCGCAGATAAATACAGAAGGACCTGCAATGAGTTTACGAACTTCGTGCTGACTCTTACCGCAAAAAGAACAATAGAGGAGCCGATCGCCGTCTCCACCCTTGCTGTGCTTGTTATCAGTCATAAAGCACCTTTGCGCCTACCCGTGCATCCGTAACGTATTAATATCAAACATAACGTAATCTAGGTGTAATTCAACTGCGATTCCTCCACGATTCAGCTGTTGTGTCCCTTTGTGAGAGCACCGCATCAACGAGCCCATAGTCCCTGGCTTCTTCAGCACCCATAAAATTGTCGCGCTCAGTATCAGCCTCAATCGCCTTAAGCGGCTGTCCCGTATGCTTTGACAGGATATGGTTCAGCCGTTCACGCACCTTAAGTATCTCCCGCGCGTGAATGTCAACGTCCGTTGCCTGGCCTTGAAATCCCCCCAGCGGCTGGTGAATCATAATCCGCGAATGCGGCAGACAGAAGCGCTTGCGCTTAGCTCCACCTGCCAACAATAGCGCACCCATACTAGCAGCCTGACCGACGCACATCGTACTCACATCGGGCTTAATAAATTGCATGGTGTCATATATTGCAAGTCCCGCAGAGACAGGCCCGCCAGGCGAATTAATGTATAAGTGGATATCCTTATCAGGATTCTCAGACTCCAGGAACAAAAGCTGTGCCACGACTAGATTCGCCACATTGTCCTCGACCGCACCAACGATAAAAACCACGCGCTCCTTTAAGAGCCGCGAATAAATATCATAGGCACGTTCACCTCTGGCCGTCTGCTCAACCACCATTGGCACGAGATTCAATGCCTTGATTTCTCCAGGAGAATTGGTATTTGGGTTATCTGCCACTCGCCACGTCTCCGCTATCCAACATCAGTCTGCCCTTTATTCATCAAGGCGTCAAACGCGGTCTCGACCTCATTAACCTGGGCGCGATCCAAGATCCAATTGACGACCTCCTCTTCAAGGACAGCGGATTCCACTTCCATCAACCGGGTTCGATCACTGTAGTACCAGTTAATCACCACAGACGGGTCCGCATAGCTCGCGGCAATCCCTTCGACCGCGGCGCGCACCCTCCCCGCGTCAGGCTTCAGATTGTTGTTTTGGATGATCTCTCCCAGTATCAACTTCAACGCCACACGTCTTTGCGCCTGCTCAGTAAACATGGCAGGCTGCAAATTCTCATAACTTTCGTTACTAGCCCCCTGTTGCTTCATCGCATTCTGCATCTCAATTAAAAGACTCTGTGCCTCAGAGTCCACAAGTGCTTTTGGCAAATCAATGGGATTAGCTGCAAACAATGCATCCATAATCTCATGTTTAACCCTGTTCTTAATTGTTTGATCGGCCTCCCGCTCCATGTTCTTACGAACTTCCTCCCTGAACTTTTCCAGTCCGCCCTCAGCGACCCCAAACGCATTAAATAATGATTCGTCAACTTCCGGGAGTATCGGCTCAGATACTTGGTGGACCTTGACCTTAAACTGTGCGGGTTTGCCCGCTACATCCTTGTTGCGATAGTCATCAGGTAATTTCAAACCTAAGGTCAACTCATCAGACGCACTAGCTCCCACAAGCCCTTCTTCAAAATCTTTCAACGCACGCATTGAACCCAATTCAATTTCAAAACCGTTTGCTTCGCTACCCTCGAAGATCCTCCCGTTAACCGTTCCCGTAAAATCGATTTTCAAAACGTCACCGAGCTGCGCGGGGCGGTCTACCTTCTCCAACTTCCGTTGCTGCTTGCGAAGTACCTCGACCATATTGTCGACGTCTTCATCTGCCACGGCGCAGACGGGCTTCACGAATTTGATCTTTTCTACAGCGCCAACCTTGAACTCCGGATAAATTTCGAACGTCGCTGTATACGACAGCCCCGTACCCGGATCATCATTGAGCGGGTCAATGGTCGGGTGACCAGCAGGCCTCAGCTTGTGCTGGGTCACCGCTTCGCGAAAACTCGATTGAACAACCTCTCCGACCACCTCGCGACGAACTTGCGGTCCATATCGCTTCCGGACGAGGCCTATGGGCACTTTGCCCGGACGAAATCCATCCAACCGCGTCTTACGGGATAGATTGCGTAAGCGAGTCTGTACTTCATGCTCAATGCGCTCTGGCGGTACTTCGACTTTCATGCGTCGTTCGAGTGGACCGGTAGTTTCAACTGAAACTTGCATTGGTGCGTACTGTTAACCCGATTCTAGCGAGAAGCAAGGCTATGGTAGCAAAACCCTGTTCCGGCTTGTTGCGCAACATAGCGGCCTATTGGTGCGAAAGGAGAGATTCGAACTCTCACGGGTTGCCCCACTGGCACCTAAAGCCAGCGCGTCTACCAATTCCGCCACTTTCGCAGTTCCCCCAAGTCACTCTTCTGCCAGGTAACCGCCCAAATTCGGGCCGAGCTGCAGAGATGAGTGGAGACAATCGACACAAGAGACCTTCCCGGGGACCCGTCAGGCCATACGCGTTGCGCCCCGCCGGCTGTCGGGTCGCAGAGCGTTGGCTGGCCACATTATATGTGCCGTGCCAGGCATTGTAACCCCTCTCCCAATGACCCCTTAGGCCCCCGCGGCGGCCACCGTGACACCCCGCTGGCGCCTCTCGCGCTGCCCTATCATCCCATGACCCTATGGTTTCTACTTCTGAAAATAGTCAGCTTCCCATGATGTTGCAAGCATTAATTCGTCCTCACCATTAAGACATACACTTGCTATACTGTATGGCAAGCACTTTTGTAACCATAAGGCAACCAGCGGCATGAGATTGGTCACCACCGTGATTCTTTCAACGCTGTATCTATTTGCAGCGTCTAAGCTCAGCGCCGTTAAGGTCTATGAGTGTGTGGATGAAGAGGGTACCCATTCCTTCCGCGATTACTGCCCGCCAGGTAGCACACCCGTCGGCGAGAAAAAGCTATCAACAGGCCAACATCCGGCGGGCCAGGACGGCGGTACAAGGTCGTCGGTCGACGAACTCGCAGAGAAGTACCCGATCACGCTTTATGGGATCCCTGAATGCGACGCCTGTGACCTCGTCAGAAACTTCCTTAATCAGAGGGAGATCCCGTTTACCGAGAAAAACGTGGCCGATGACGTTGATGTGCAGCTTGAGCTAGAAGAAAAGATTGGTTCTCTTTCAGTGCCTGCCATCACCATCGGCGAAGACAAGGTATTGATGGGCTATCACCCGACAAGGCTTAAGGAGGAGTTCGACGCGATCGGATATCCCGATGCCACGGCAGCCGGGAACTCTACCAAAAACACAAGCGAGGCGGAGTAGCGCTAAGATCCGATCACCTTTCGCCCAGGTGCGTTTTGAGGGAGATGCTTGAGGGTACCGAGTCCCAGCTAATTTAAGGCATACGATTAAAGGGTGTGTCCCGCACGACCCCACCCGATGATCCAAGCAACCCTATGCGGGTTCCATGGACTCTTCGATAAAGCGCCTGAGGACGTTGGCACTGTCCCCGTCAAATTTGGTGAACTTCATCCCGAAGGCGATGCTACCCGGGACGACGGCAATGTACATCAATCTGCAATGGGCCTTGACCTCCACTTCTCCTTTCTTCAGTGCCACGCTCAGCCGGATATCCACCTCTGGTGCATCCTCCGGTTTAATGAATGCTCCACTCGGATGGATGAGCTTCGCTGCTTTCCGGTCACAGCGTACCTGTAATCCATCCGGCGAGATGTCATGGACCACCGCATCGACCAGATCACCATTTGATGTACGGACCTCGACACGGCGTTTCACAATGAGTCTCGGAAATCGCCTTCTTTCTTCAAAGACCTTCTGGTGCCAGGCACCCGATACCTGGGATTTGACCTGTCCTTTGCTATTATCCGTCGACATAGGTGTGAACGCCGGTGCTTTGTAAGGTTTTTGCGGAAATCGATGGCTTAATAACTAAAACGAATACACATGCCCCTGTGTTCACCATTTTCAGATGATTTCCGCAAAATAGTGATCAATTGCTCTGGTTCAGTATAGAAGCTCCTTGAACGTTGTGCGCCCTGTTATTCGCAATTCTTTTTTCACCGCAAGGGGGACGTATCCTGTGCCGACGCAGATAGGGAAATCGTGCCTTGCATGCTTTTCGAAAGACACTCGAGTGAACGAACTAAGCGTGTATTTGTCTTTGCCCGAGTCATATCTGGATCGGGGACGGCGTTGACTGCACCAAGCTGATCAATATATGACCGAGGTAGCGCATGATCGCGTGCACCATATACAACAAAGGCTTTGTACCAAGTAAACGGCTTTAGTGAGTCATCGATAAACTGTGGATCCGCGAGATACGTAAAGGCGGTTTGCTCTTCCCCTTCAATTGTCACTGTAACATTCGCCTTATGATAGCCATTACCCAAACCCTCAACGGTATCGAGCTGCACCTTGTCACGTGCCCTGATTTCATAGACTACACCGATAACACGGTCAGATTTCACGCCCGTGTAGTAGGCATTACATTTCCCAGAACTATCCTTGAGGCCCCTTTTATGAAAGCGCAACACAAATTCAGGCAGCTCTGATACACCCAACGAACGAAACGATAAAACCCGCTGACGAAAGCGTCCACGGTGCATGTTAGACCCATAGGCAAAATATTTGAGATGTGACACAGTTATGCCTCGCGCGCAACTACACCGGCATGGCAGGCACGAGTCCTGGGGAAGAATAAACAGCAAATTCCTCCACAGGAGATAGCGTTCGGCTGCAAAGGGAAACCAACCCCTTAATCCGTGTACAAGGGCGGCTCACCCAAGTGCAAGAACCAACGATCCATTACGACGTGACGGGTGAACCAATGAGTCGCTAGCAGCTTCTGCGCAAGGGATCTTTTTAGCCAGTCGGGCAGCTTTGCCGAGATGCTTGGGTCCGCCTCCCGTTCACCGAAGCGTTGCCTGAGGCGCGCCAGGTAGCCCGCGAGTTGCTCACGCCGATAATCCCCCTGGGCTGCCCGGATCACGTCCGCCGCCATCATCCCCGACTCCACGGCAGGCCGAATACCCTCACCGCTCTGTGGATAAGCCAATCCCGCTGCATCACCAACCAGGAACGCGCCATCAACAAACTCCTGCCGGGCGGCGTGCTGATACAACAGATAGGCATGGCCGTTAAACTTATGGTTTACGTCATGGGGCAGCTTGTCCTGCTCTTGCAAGAATGCACAAAATTCCTCCACGTGTTCTGAGAGTTTATGATTGTCCTCTCGGCCGAGTCCGACATTCAAATAGTCCTGTTTCCGAAACACCCAGCCATATCCTCCGAGGTCTTCACAAAAAAACAATTCGGGCACCTCTGGTTTGACGTTACAGGCCGCGCTTTCTTCCGGCCTCAGCTTGAATTCAATCTCTTGGGCGGCCACCACCATCTCGCTTCGTCCAAGTTTGGCACCTATGGCCCGGGCCACTGGGCAAAAGTGTCCTCCAGCGCCCACTACGAGCGGCGTTTCAATCTGCTCGTTGACGATCCATGTATCACCGTTACGTACCATGCCCTTAAAGGGCTCTCCTAAACGCAACGTGGCGCCCGAACGTTCCAGAAGGTAGTGATCGAACTCGTACCGGCGGATGCCATAACTGACTGGTTGCCCTGAATAGAATGTTTCAACCTGCTTACCCCCCATACAGCTGATCCGAAATCCATGGATCGGCTGAAACACCCGGCCTTGTCGATAATCCTCCATATCAAGCTGTAACACATCGATGACCGCCGGCGTGACCCAGCCAGCGCAAACCTTATCACGGGGAAACGTTTTCTTATCCATGACGATTACGTCTAGCCCAGACCCCCTTAATGCCCAGGCCAATGACGATCCCGCGGGACCCCCACCGACGATCAATACATCACATCGATCCATTCTCTCACGACGCTCCGAACGACACCCTTATAACTCATACAGGTGCGCTCTCGACCACGGTAAATCATTGTTTCTCTGTCGTGTGAAAACAATCTGAAATAGCTGCATTGAACCGGTAGTAAATCCCGCGATGGACCCAGCTAAGTACAGACGCCAGGCGCGAACAAACGGGTCATCATACTGTTCCCGAATCTCATCAACGTGCGCCTCAAAACGTGCGAGCCAATGCTCCAGTGTCTTCGCATAGTGCAAGCGCAAATTCTCGACATCGAGAACTGAAAAAGACCACGGCTCAAAGATATCCATCATCTGGCGAAGGCTAGGGGGACTCGCGCCCGGGAAGATACGCTTCTCGATCCAAGTATTCAGCATCATCTCTTTATTGCGACCGATTGAATGGATAAGGCCAAAGCCCTTGTCCTTCAAAGTCCGATCAACTACGCCGCCTAATTCGTACTCGTTCTCAGGACCGGCGTGCTCCAGCATACCAATCGACACAAACACGTCGTACTCGCCCTGGATATTGCGATAGTCATCTTCAACATACTCAACACGCTTGGACAAGCCTTCTCGCGCAGCCCGTTCCTGTGCATAGGCCACTTGCGCATGGGAGATGTTGTATGCCTTGACCGTTACGCCATAGTGTTTCGCCATGAAGGCTGCAAGACCGCCCCACCCACATCCGGCTTCCACAACAATTTGACCGGGCTCCAGGCGCAATTTGCGGCAGATATGATGCATCTTGGCAGTCTGTGCATCTTCGAGGGATATTGTCGGGTCTGGAAAATAGGCACAGGTGTACTGCATGGCTGGACAGTCTAGCCACAATTCATAGAAGGCATTACCGATATCGTAATGGTGGTGAATGTTATTGCGCGAACCAGAAAGCGTATTGGTGCGCCGGCGGCCACGTAGCAATCGTGATAACCACCGGGAGATCTTATGTCCCTTGCGACGAGCGAGCGCCATATAAGTGGACTCGAGGAACGCCACGAAGTCCCCTTCAATGTCAACACGGCCCGCACTATACAGATCACCAAAATGCAGATCAGGATCGATCATCAACTTGTAGATGGCGCTGCGGCTATCAATCTTCACCCTGGCCTGCGGCACGATGTTTGGCGCAATAATCTCTTGTCCATCCCACAACACAATAGAAAACGGTGGATCGCCCACAATGCGCAATAGGGTGCGTGCCAACCACCGATCAAACCTCGTCACGGCACCAGAGCGAGCGCGCACCGCGGCGGTATCAACTGCATTGCCCTGCCGGTTCAGCTCTGAGAGGTTCGGCGCGTTTTTTTTATTGTCGTGCATCGAATGAGCCCGCATCAGGATCCTATCGTTAGACTCGGTAAATAGGCCAGAGCCGCATGTCCTTGCATGATACTACGAGTCGATGGCGGGACGCACATCTTGCGATTAAATCGGTGGTTCGTGGTGGCATCGACTTTGAGATCGGCTCAGAAGAAAAAGGCGGCGCACGTCGCCTGCCACCCGCCTGTATACACCACCATAGCGCTAAGCGGTGTGTACCGTTATTTCTTGCCGATGGGTAGTCCAATCGGGACACGAAACTTGAGTCGGCTGACATACCAGCTGCCTTCGGGGGCGACGCCCTTGCCTTCCACCGCCAGCACAGAGATCACCTTCGATTTCTCATCATTCTTTTGACTTGCCACGGCCACATCGAAGTCAACGTACTGGAGCTCTCCACCCCCCATGAGCGCCAGCCCGCGTGGCGTTCCACGCGTGACCGGATTGATGGCACCGCCGCTATTGGTTTGCTTAGGTTAGTGTCGCGCTAGCTTGAAAAGCTGCATTTGGGTGAGCGTTAATCCGGAAACCTCCTTTACCCGCACAGGTAAGGATTATGATTTCTTTGTATGGCGCGGTGATCTGGACCGCAACCTATGAAAATTAAACAGATTTGCCCGATAACTCCCGACAAAACGCTGGCGGCATTGGCTTCAGGCTTCCGCTTTTGCTTTTGTTTTTCGCGTTCTTGAACTTGTCTTAGGCTTTGCCAATTGTAGTTCCAATTTTTTCTGCGTCCTTTCCATCATTTTTATAAGGGCTGCATTACTTCTTGCTGCCATCTTTAAAGCCGCGAGTTCAGCGCTAGAGGCAGCATCCGCAAGCTTCGATTTCCTTAACCAAACGGCCATATTGTGCAGTTCTTTATTGAGTTTTGCGATCTCCCGTTTCGTTACGGGTACAGCTTTCTTTCTGTACCGTACTGTTAGCCTTTTCAACTTTTTCGCCGCTTGTTTTTGTTGTTTCAGCAAACGATCCATCGTCCTTTTACCAGCAGCAACTTCCTTATTGATGAGCCGAATAGCTTTACTGTAGGAATTCGTGATCGACTTAGCCAATTGGCCTTGCCGAGTACTCATTGCCTTAATATATTTCATTCTTTTTGACCCGGCTGTTGGCATTGCAGATTTAGTTGCCGCCTTTTTTCTTGCCACTTTTTTCCTCGCTGCCATCTTGCCTACCCCTCTTTTATCAATAACTGATTAGAATAGTACCTGTTACCCACGCATCCGCTCGCCGTCACCATTTATCACAATTAACGATCTCCAAATAAAATTATGCGTTTTTCACAGCTTATGGGGTAGCGAAAACCTCATCAACCCTGTTTGCTAAGAATCGTACCTGTGGATCGAGGATAGCCCACAGTCAGGAAAAACTCTTCTTGTTCGATAATGAATATAATTCGCCCTCGGTCAGCTTTGCGTAAATGCGAACTACAGCGACACGAGACGTATCCTCGGATCGCGCTCTACAGAGCCGTAACCGAAGTATAGAAAATCTATTGGAATTGCGCCCCTACTCTCTTACCGGATTTGCGACTTAGTCACTAAGGGGCGGTGGGAAGTTAAGGTAACGGCTAATGCCGTATTCCAATTTGTTCCTTATACGTTTCGAATAGCTGGCAAGACAGCTTTCTTGCCGCTTCGATCTCAGCTGGCGTCATTAAGTCAACCATGATATCCCGACTCTTGCTCGCCGTATCATCTCCCGCGGCTGCGCCCACGTTAAACCAGGCATACGCCACTACATAGTCCTGCGGGACACCTGTCCCCTTGAGATAGGCGACACCGAGGTTGTATTGGGCATGGACCTGACCTTGTTCTGCAGCTCTCCGCCACCATTTCACCCCTTCCACGGGGTCTAGCAGTACCCCCTTGCCATTCATGTACATATCCCCAAGGAAGCACTGCCCAACAGGAGCTCCCTGCTCGGCCATCAGCCAAAATGTGCTAAGCGCCACGGTATAATCGGCTCGTTCATAGGCGGCTACGGCAGCGTCAAAATCTTGCAATGTGAGCATCATAAGGCGCATCTCCCCTGAGGATCCAACGGCAAGCACCGTTTCTGCTGGTGCCGATTCTGTAACGCCACTTTGGCTTGGTCGCTTTGCCGACTGCGTTCAACCGGCGGTAACCGCCGATCTGGCGTATAGGACATTAGGTCGTGCCGATATGCACCCTGCGTACCAGCGGTCCTTTGCAGATCCCCATGGCCGCCTGTCGCAGCGAGCAGGGAGACGGCCAGCACGGCTGGAATCAAAAAGTATTGCATGCTTGTTGTCATCGCAGCGCCTCAAATGAACGAATGAGATTGCCTTTAAAACTCTGCATCCGCTCGACCTCTTCATAAAACTACTTCTAGCAACCCGAATGCAGCATGTCAGCCTCTGCACGACAGGAGGTGCGGATCGGCCGACAAACGGTCCCAGCCCTGCGCAAATTGTGACGTAGGCCCGAGGGACGCCCTTTAGCGGAAGCCGGGTTGTTTGTGCCATACGGCCAATATAGGGAAAACGACGCGTCGGTTAGAGCGCCGCGACAAAGCGTTGTTGACCTGGAAGTGTGACGTGATGCTAGCTGCGGGGAACGTGCCGGTTACAGTCAACGATACCCACGAAAATAGCGTTTAAGTCCCTCAAGTGTTTGATTGATGTCCTGCATCTCTGCATCTCGCTGTTGTTCCTTAAGCCGGTTTTCGGCAAGTGCAAGTTCCTCCTCCATATCTAGATTCTCTATCGCTCTCGCTTCACGTCGAGTTTCTTGATCCGGCTTATCATAGAATTTATCTAGCTTTTCGTCGATGGCAAATAATTCATCGCCAACGACGCGAGCTTCTGTCAATTCTTCATATGTAATAGTGGCCGTTTTTAGGCGCCGAAATACAGCGGTGCGATCCGCCTCAACCCGTTCCTTCTCGTCCAGTAGTTTCTGATACTCAGCTTCTGCGGTGCGACGGGCCCGTTCCGCTTCCCTTTGAAGTCTCGCTTCTTGGCTAGGTGATGTCGGCATGCACTCGATCCGAACAGTTTTTTCACGGGTAATACACGAGCGCGGGACGGTGCTGATGTGCTTCACGCCTTCACTATCAACCCAGACGTAGAGCGCATGACTATTGCAGCACACAGCGAATAACAATACGCCGATGCAGTAGCGAATCAATGTTCCCATCGTTTCCACGCCTCTGGGTACTTGAGCATCCGTTGAAGCTGAGCCATTGATCATACAGCTTATCCCATTGTCGGCTGATGCACGAAACGCGCTACGTATTCTCCCATCTCTCACGTAGTATAGCTCGCTGCATCCAAATAGCCTGCGAACACACATGTTGCCAGATTTAATCTTCGACCTCATGTTACCGAGGAATTGTGCGTTTGCAGATCCAACCCTTAGCGTCAAGGACAGTAAGTGCCACCGTCCGCAAGTTGCGCCATTACGTCGATCCATTCCTCAGAAGATTTCACCATTCGAGTGTCGACTCGTGAAGACACCGACTGCCAATGAACACTCCATACTTTAGGATCACTGTCGCGTGGGTTGTCTACACAACCGCTCCAATGACATACATAGACTGCGATCCAATAGTCCTTGCATTTTAGGCCTCGCAGCTTAGGAGAAATAAATCCCTCGACCTCCGATCCATGCCGCGTCCTGCCAATTACAATCGGAGCATACGGATCCAACGGGTCTTCAAAAAAAGCCTCGAGATAGACGCCATCAGGCATACTCGGCTTGGGCCGTAATACAATTGAAAACTGTCCAACTACTTCGCCCGCGCTCCAGTCCAGTGCAATGTCGGCATTGACCGTTTCAAGGTATTCAGATGATTCATAAAATGGCACAGCATCTGACACCACCGGCAAATGATCGTCCCCCTCGTGTGCATCACCTCCGGGCGAAGACTGCTGGTTGTTCAATTGCTCTCTCAATCGCTGCCGCGCTTCTCCTGTCGCTTCGTAAAAAGGTAACGGCCTAACGTCAACGATTTCTCCCTTGTGTTCCTCAGATGGATTATCGGAGTAGGTGACATTGCCCTCATCATCCTCCCACTTGTAGACGGCAGCGGCAGCGTTCATGGTGGCTGCAATTAAAACGATACCAGCCGCTAAGTACGTCTTCACATATCGAACCTTACTCATCGATCCGTTTCACCACCTATGCGTTCCTTGAATTCTTCTCCCCGTATGCCCGAATCAGCTGATTCTTGCTGCCCCGTTTTTGAGCGTGAAAATCGCTCCCTAAACTCCTTAAGACGTTTTTTCGAAGAATATGTCTGAGCTTGTTCGCGTTTTGCAAGCCACGCCTTTGTTGCACGTTGAACGTTATCCGCATCCGGTGCTAGGCGCGAGGCTTTCCGCAAATAGTATCTCGCCTGTTCAATTTTGTTAGCATCGAGATCGCGGTAGACAAGATGAACATACCGATTGACGATCGCTTCGATACCATCTTTCGCATCCTGGTTATTCGGGTCAAGCGCTAATACTTCATAGTACTTATCCAGCGCATTTTTCCCCTTAGGACTGGAAAGTCGCCATGCCTTGAAATCTGTCTCGGCGCCTTTCAAGAGTTTGTCGATGCGCTCGGCATTCTGTGAGGACACAACGGGCTGTGCTGCTTCGGGAACACCCGGCGCTTCGGTGGAGACCCCCGGCTCGGTTTCCCGCGGCCCGACCATCACCGCCTGCTCAACGGTCTGGGCGGGTTCATCAATGTCAGAAACCTCCGGGCCAACATGCTGTTCAGGCATCGATGCAATGATAAAGAGACCAACGAAGATAACGAGCAGAAACAAAAGGGCAACGATAAGGCCCTTGTGAAGCCCCCATTTGACCATCTTCTTGCGTGGGCGCGTTGGGCCCGTTCTTGTTACGCCAAACTCTTCCCGCCACTCACGCACTGAGCTCGGACGGTCTTGGGACTTGAACGCCAGTGCATGATCTATGGCGCGCAGAAAGCGATCAGAATACCTTCCAGCGGCCATTTCAATGCTCGCCTTGTATTCATCTGCAGCGTTTTGTGTGATTCCTGCGCTTCGTTCGACCGCGTCCGCCGGCGTCACTCCCGTAACCGCCCGATACAGCGTCGCTCCGAGCCCGTAGATATCGGTCCAAGGGCCCTCCATCTCGCTCTTACCGGCGTATTGCTCGATGGGGGCGTAGCCAGGTGTGGCAATGTTTGTCAGCGTGCGTGATTGTTGCTGCAGGGCTTGGCGTGCGGAGCCAAAATCCAGCAGGACCGGGCTCCCATCGCCGCGAATAAAAATGTTGCCGGGTTTGATATCCCGGTGAATAAAGCCTGCCTCATGGACCTCTTCTAGGCCGCTAAGAATGGGCAGAAGGATCTTGATGAGTTCTGCCTCTTCCAATGTCCCTTGGCTAACCAGAAAATCTTTTAGGCTCTTACCGACTTCATAGCTCATCACCATATAGGCCGTATTATTCGCCTCAAAAACATTTATAACCCGCACAATGTTCGGATGCTCGAACTTCGTGAGCGTGCGCGCCTCACTGATAAAGCGGTCAAGTCCCCACCTGAACTGTTCTGCATGCTCCTCAGAAAGCGGGTGGACTGTTTCATCCGTCTCACGCATTGCGAACTGGGCCGGTAGATATTCTTTGATTGCCACATGCCGATCGAGGTTGATGTCGTGACAGAGGTAGGTGATCCCAAATGCACCCTGTCCCAGGATCCCTTCTATCCGGTACCAGTGCAGTTCGTAGCCCAATGGGAGTGCATTGCGGTGCGATGTTTGCTCCATCGGTGTCTTTCCTTACTCAGTGGGCGATTGCAGGATCAGGGTGTACTGTCGAGCGTAATTGAAGAAAATCAGCCTACAGAATTTCTAATTCTGAGCTTCTGACGCAGGCGGTACGCCCGGCATTGCATATGGGCGCGCGCTATACGGAATCGTATCGGCTCGCCAGTGATCGCTAGTGGTGATATTGATCAAAGATACTCTCGAGCTGGCCCTCGGAATTAAAGTGCAGGACCTTGCTAGCTGAGCCATGCCGAACATAGATCCATTGATCGCCAGAGTCATCCGTTGGCGGTCCACACAACTGAAGGATTTCGTTTTTATAAGGCCCAACGGTCTGGCCATCTTCGATGATTTCACCGCCACAGCGCATATTGCCGGCCGATAGCGCTTGTGCGTAAAAAAATAGGCACAAGATGCTCACCTTTAGAACGAGTCGTTTCATATCCGAGCCTCCTCGGGGTTTCAAGTCACAACATCACCGCAAGCCAAGCGCGGCGCGAGAGTACCTTCTACCTCACATGCCAATAAAAAGTCTAGCCTGTTTCCAAGCCAACCGAGTTCTGCGCTCACACGGGTGTCGGCGATGCCAGCGACCCGCCACACGGGACACCCGACGCGGAGCCAACAAGCACCGGGCGAACCGAGAATTTTCCCCCTACCCATGCCTTCCCGGTTTAGCAGACGCCACAGGTGCTACAATTAAAAAATTGCTCTCCTATTGCGGTGAACGGCGAAACGGTTCGGCGGGCGCTCTTCGCGGGGGTAGACGATCTAGGGAGCCGCCTGACCTTAATAATAAGAATGATCAAATGGAGATGAACTAAGCTATCAATGCGATCGATGGTCATGCCCTGGCCTTCTCAGAAGGAAGAGGCCCGGGCAAGGTGTCGATCGGTCTGCTCGAGTTAACACCCCAAACCAGGGCCCGGGATCGGTGCACTGGCAACGAGAGATGGGGCACCTGGCTTGGGTAGCTGCCGAGATGGCTGAAGCAAACAATACCATTAAATCGACCCGACCAGCGGTTGAGGGCACGCCTGCGACTTGCGGCTGACGTCGCCCCGACGTGGAGAGGGCCAGCGCAAAATGAGTGAAAAGGCCAGCATTCTGATCATTGACAACGACGAGAGCAGCCGTCGCAGCCTGTCGCTCGCGTTTGAGCAAAATGGCTACGAGGTCGAAACTGCGGAAACGGCGCTCGAGGCCCTAGAAAAAGCGGGAGGCCAGTCGTTTGAGGTCGCGCTCTTAGAGATCGGGCTGCCGGACATGCAAGGCGTAAAGCTTGTGGCACCATTAAGGGAAAGGCACCCCAATATGGTGGTCATTATCATTGCTAGCCATGCCTCGCTGGACACGGCGGTAGGGACATTAGACGACGGAGCATCGGCGTTCGTCGTAAAGCCGCTGGACCTAGAAGAGGTGATGTCGACAATCAGGCAGGCCCTCAGTGAGCCGCCCCTCATCATGAAGAACCGGATGCTCGCTCAGGCGGCGCAGCGGGAAATCGCCCAGCGTAAGCATGCCGAGGAAGCGCTCCGGGAGGCCCAGACACATTTCCAACACCTGTTGAATGCGAGTCCCTCCGTTACCTACGCGACGAGCGTCGAGGACGAACACGCGTGCAACTTTGTGAGCGAAAACTTGTTGGAGGTTATGGGCTATGAGCCTGGGGCGATGACCAGCGATCCGAGGTTCTGGATCAACCATGTCCACCCAGACGATGCGGCGCGTATCACCCGTGAGGTGGAGGGAGCACTCAAACAAGGTGGCGGTACGCTCGAATATCGCTTTCAGGCCGCCAACGGCAAGTACCGCTGGACCCATGATGACTTTCGTCTGATCCGCGACGAAGCCGGGGAACCAGTTAAAATTGTCGGCTCGTGGACGGACATCACCGAGCGCAAACAGGCGGAGGACTCACTTGGGGAGCGTTTAAAATTTGAGCAGCTTGTCTCAACGATCTCCACGAGCTTTGTCGACCTGCCGATCTCAGAAGTCGACAAGGAAATCCAGCACGGTTTGAAGCGCATTGTGGAGCTTTTGGGCCTCGACCGCAGCACTCTATACCGGTTTTCGGATGATAAGTCCCGACTTCGGGTAGTAAATTCCTATGCTACCTCTGGAATCAAGCCGGCAACGAACCTCCATAGGCAGGACGAATTTCCCTGGTTTACCGAAACACTGCGTCGTGGTGAGATTATTCGTATATCGCGGCCGGCGGATGTGCCGGAGGTCGCAGTTAATGAGCGGGCCTACTATTTGAGGGAGGGACTCAAGGCCAACCTGACCATCCCCTTGACGGTGGGCGGTTCGACTCTGGGCGCAATGGCACTGGCGTCATTTCGTTCGGAACGAAGCTGGCCTGACGGGCTTGTCAAACGACTGCGACTCGTCGGGGAAATCTTTGCCAACGCCTTAGCGCGCAAGCAGGCAGAAGAAGCACTACGCGCAAGTCAGGAACGCCTTACACGAATCTATGCCTTCGCCAATGACGGCATCTTCATCATCGATTCGGAGAAGGACGAGATCGTTGAAGTGAACCCGAGGGCAGCTGCGATGCTGGAGTACACACCTGAGGAACTGGCCGGAATGCCGGTCCGTCGGATCTACCCGAAGGAGATGGGCCATTTTAGCCGTATTGCGGCTGAGATACGTGAGAATGAGCAGCGCTATACCCGCGAGATGACCTGTCAGACAAGATCGGGGGCAACGATCCCAGTCGAGATCTCAGCGTCGACGATCCAAATTGGCGAGCGGGCTTTGATACTGGCGATTGCACGTGACATTACAGAACGCAAGCGAGCCGAGAGTGCGTTGCGGGCCAGCGAAGAAAGACATCGCGTCTTGTATGACGACATTCCCTCGATGTACTTCACCGTCGGTGCAAAAGGGACCATCTTATCCGTCAGTCGTTTTGGTGCTCAGCAGCTTGGCTACACGCGAAAGGAACTCGTTGGCACCTCCATTATTGATTTGTTTCACGACCAAGATAAGGAAACGGCCAAGCAGATGCTGGAGAAGACGCTGAGCGAGCCGAATCGCTTGCACCGTTGGGAGATCCGCAAGGTGCGCAAGCACGGGACCATGCTGTGGGTTCAGGAAACGGCTCGGGTCGTGAAAGGTGCCGATGGTCAATCAACCCTGTTGATCGTATGTGAGGACATCACAGAGGCTCGCCAGCTATCCGAAGAGCTTTCCTACCAGGCCAGTCACGATGTCTTAACGCGACTGGTTAATCGCCGGGAATTTGAACACCGTTTAACGCGCACGTTACAGAATGCGCGCAAAGGCAAAAACAAGCACGCCCTGTGCTACTTAGACCTCGACCAGTTCAAGGTCATCAATGACACCTGTGGGCATGTTGCCGGTGATGAATTACTGCGGCAACTTGGCGAGGTCTTGAGGGGGAAGGTAAGGCAACGCGACACCTTGGCCCGCTTAGGGGGAGATGAGTTCGGAGTCTTGATGGAACACTGCTCATTGACGCAAGCGAGCCGGGTTGCCAATGCATTGCAGAAGGCAATTCAAGAGTTTCGGTTCGTCTGGAAAGACAAACGTTTCAGCATTGGCGTCAGCATCGGCTTGGTGCCCATCGACGAAGCCAGTGAAGGTGTGGAAAGTGTATTAAGGATGGCCGATGAAGCGTGTTACGCCGCCAAGGACGCCGGACGCAATCGAACGCATATTTACCACAAGGCCGATACCGATCTGGCAAGGCGACGTGGGGAAATGCAATGGGTCTCTCGGATCCACCGGGCACTCGACGAGGATCGCTTCCATCTGGTATTCCAGCCTATCGCGCCTATCGTCACAGCGGATGATGACGGCGATCATTATGAACTCCTGCTTCGGATGGAAGGTGACGAAGGGCGTCTTGTGCCGCCGGGCGCCTTTCTCCCTGCAGCGGAGCGTTACAACCTCTCAACGAAGGTCGACAGCTGGGTCGTCGCCAAGGCGCTTGAGTGGCTGACGAGCAACCCGAAGCACTTGGCAAGCTTAGCCATGTGCTCCATTAACCTATCCGGCCACTCCCTGGGGGAGGATACGTTTCTTGAATTCGTCGTCCGTCAATTCAACAAGACAAAAATTCCACCGGAGAAGATCTGCTTTGAGGTAACAGAGACAGCGGCCATTGCAAACCTCTCGAGCGCAACCCGATTTATTAAAGCACTGAAAGAGCTTGGCTGCCTGTTTGCGCTAGATGATTTCGGGAGTGGTCTGTCCTCGTTTGCATATCTTAAGAACCTGCCAGTGACCTTCCTAAAGATCGACGGCTCGTTTGTGAAAAACATTGTGGAGGATCCCATCGACTTCGTTATGGTTAACTCGATCAATGAGATTGGACGGGTAATGGGTAAGAAAACGATTGCCGAGTTCGTTGAGAATGAGTCTATCTTGCAGATGCTTCGAGAGATTGGGATCGATTACGCCCAGGGCTATTACATTGGCCGCCCACGACTCTTGACGGAAATGACGTGACTGCGTCGCATTGCGCGGCGGTGAATTGGCCTGTTTATCGTGGGGAACTCTCCACCGCTTCTAGTCTCTTGCGATAGAGTAATTTCCAGCTTTCGACATCTTGCCTGTCCCTGACAGATATTGGCGTTGCGATTGCCCGCACTTCATCAAAGTAAATATTGGGTTCAGGGATGATCAATGACGCAGCGACCTTCTCCTTTTCCGCCTCACTCATCGAGTGATAGATCAAGCTCAGATGTGGATCAAGGACATAATCAGATGGCTTTGCCAAGCGTTGCCTCAAGGCGTCTGATAAGGCACTCAGCCTGTGTGATGGATGAAACTGCACGAATAACGTCTTCGTAAAATCACTTGTATGACCAATGCGATCGATACGAAGCCAAACGCCTTCCATCCCGGCGGTTGCCTCCTCAATCACATCCCCAAGCGATTCATTGTCACTGCGCTCCCCTACAAAGATCGTCACATGGGGTTCAAACACCGGTGCACCATAGGTGTTCGCTAAGGTGTTGATCATCTTTTGGAAAGGCGGCCGACCCCTATCCGACGGCATCAGCCAGTAGGCCACTCTTGGCAGCATCACCGACCCCCTACTCGCCAAGCGCATCACGCCCCCCAGTGTGGCAGCGGACGACCCTGCGCGGCTCCCGTCAACCACATGATCTGATAGATGCGGCAGGGGTGATGAGTCGCCTATTCTCCCTCGCGCGACTTTCTCCCTGGGAGCGGTATGAGCATCGACACCTGGCGACTGTATTCGTTGTACCGTTGCCCAAGAAAAGTCCTCAGATCCCGCTCTTCGAATTGGATACCAATGAGAATGTAGCCTGTCGTTGCAATAGCGAATAAGAGATGGCCTTGTGTCATCTCCGGTGTCGCCCAGAACACGATCACGAACCCCAGCATGATGGGATGGCGCACATACCGATACAGCGCCGTGGTCTTGAATTCAACCGACGTATATTCCAGGCCACGCAGATGCAGATAGACCTGACGTAAGCCGAAAAGATCGAAGTAGTCAATCATAAAAGTCGAGAGGAGCACGGTACCCCAGCCAATCCAGAAGAGCCCTATCAAAACAAAGCGACCGGCTGTATTCTCGACCTGCCAGACGACATCCGCCATCGGGCGCCACTGCCAGAAGAGTAGTATCAGAATGAGACTGGATATCAGTACATAGGTGCTGCGCTCAACAGGCCTTGGAACGAACTGCGTCCACCACTTTTTAAACCCCGGGCGGGCCATCACGCTGTGTTGAACCGCAAAGAGGCCGAGCAAAAGGCAAAACTACGCCTTTATTACGGCCTAAACAAGCCACCTCAGGACGTCGCTTGCTTAGAACCTGTCCAAGCGATCAACTTGTGCGTACGATTCTCAGGTAAGTTGTGTAATATGATATGCGATCAATCAACAGAAAATTTTACAGTGCCCCCTCAGAGCCGAGACAACGGCGTCGGATCATGAAAGGAGATTCACGTCCATTCTGTGCAGCCATAAGCTGCCTGTTTGCCACCGTGCTGTTGTGCGTTGCGAGCCCTGTGGCGCATGCAGCCGTCATCTATAAATCGGCCAGCCTCGGCCCCATCGGACAATCCGGTGGCCATGAGGTCAATGCATCGCTCTATTTCGCAAACCGCTTCACGGTAACTCAAGATACGCAAGTCACGCGTATCGGGGGCCACATGCGCTGTAACACAGGCTGCGGCGAACAGGGCGCTATCTTCGGTGCCATCGTAAAGATCTCGCCAGAGACGGGTTTTCCCTCGTTCAAACCCTCGGAGATCGGGCAACCAAGTAAGGTGCTCGCCTATACACGGCTGACACCAACGCAGCTCAGCAAGGATGTGCGCGCAATCCTCCGCGTGGTCCTACCACCCGGTGAATACGCGCTCGTCTTCGGCTCTGGGGCCCTTGGCGCCTCCGGATCAGCCAGTCTACCGGACAACAATCCCGTTCTTCCCGGGGCTTCGTTTTTCCAGGGAACCGTTGAGACAGACACCTGGACCAACATCGACAGCTTACCAATGCGATGGCGATTAGTCGTCGACGGGGAGCCCCTTCCCTGGTGGCATATCTTCCTCAGGAAGACCACGCTCGTCAGTGTCGGCATCGGCATTCTGCTGGCTGTGGTCTTCGTCTGGGCGCTCAGGCGACGGCGCCAACGGGGCGAGGCAGAAAGCTAGCTGCTTGCTGGCGTCGCTGAACTCCCCGCCCCGTCCCCTGACCTCACCCCGATCCGTAAGCGATCTGTAAGCCGCTTGTAAGCAGCCTGTAGCCCTCCCCCTGCCAGTATGGCGTCACACGGCAATTTCTATTGCGATTGCTGAGGACCAAATCAATTTCGTGAGATGGACGTTATCTGGACAGAAGAGGTGCTGCGATGTACGAATTAATCTTTGCACTCTGGGTGACCTGGACCGACGGCAACGTATCAGCGAACCATTGCCACCAGTTTGCCCACGCCGCAGAAGCTGCTGCCGTGGTAAAAAATAAAGACCTCCCCGCGGTACTTGCAGCTTTTGAAGGCGCAGATATTACCGACTACAAGCGGGATATGTTCTCAACCGCACTGCAGTTCGTCGCAGCAAACCAGATCGTAAACCCGACCGCAGCTCACGATATCGCCTTAGCGATGTGCATGGGTAAGCGCAAGGATGGTCCCGCTAACACGTGGACGAATAAAAGTCGGTGGCAAGGCCCATTCTAATCCTGGGCCACACGCTGCCCTATCCTCCGACACATCCCCGGTTCGCACAACTGTAAGCAACTTGTAAGTCGTTTGTATGCGGCCGGTAAGGACGACCCTGCGATGATGGCATCGTCATTCTACTGAATAGGAGATGATGTGATGAAACTTAGCAATTTAAATATGAGTAATCTGTTGAGTACCCGTTGGTCGAGGTTTATAGCGACCACGGTTTTTCTGCCTGTCATCGTCGCCACACTGGCTGTGGTATCTACGATGGAGGCCAATGCAGCGCCCGGCCTCCAGGTTGGGGTGCTGACCTGTGAAAGCGTCCCCGGTACGCGTTTCAATATGCTCATTCACTCCTCCGTGGATGTTGAATGCGTCTTCAACTACGGTGGCGTCGAAGAGCAGTATTACGGCGAGACAGGTATCGGGATCGGACTTGATCTAAAGTCGGTGGGCGATGAGCAAATCGCATACATGGTGTTTGCTCTCTCCGGCGATGTCGAACCCGGTGCGCATGCGCTCGCAGGTGATTACATTGGCGGGAAAGCCAGTGCCGCGGCAGGCGTCGGTGTGGGCGCCGCGGTTCTCGTCGGCGGTGGCGACAAGAATTTCAGCTTGCAGCCACTGGCCCTTGAGACCAGCACGGGCTTCGGTGCCTCAGCAGGTGTGAGCTATCTCTCGATCTGGCCGGCCGACAAGGAGTAAAAGTGCAAGCACCACTTCTCGAACAAGGATCGTCATGATGTGCTATCACAGCCCCCGCCCTGGCGGGGGCTTTTTCTTGCGGCAGAGCGCGAGAGTCTAATTTAAAGTGCGATAGCCGTTGCTAAACGAACCTCTATTGCACCCTGCCGTTTTATTACAGCAGCATTATTGCTGCTGCTCACATTGGGGATTTTTGCCTTGGGCGCGGGCCTGGTCGCGCAGTTGGATGGCATCCGGCATGCGCGCTTCGAGATCATGGATCCGGGTGCCATGGGATGGATGGGTGGACAGAAACTCGGGGGGCTGTCCCCCGCCGGCTTCGCTCATATTGACCCATAAGTTGACGCTTTCCTGCGGGTCAAAACCCGCCTCAGCCATGAGATCCAGGCCATACAGGTCGGCTTCGCTTTCATGAACGCGGCTATAGGGGAGCAAGACGCCATACTGCGCCCCTACACCGAGCGCACCCATCAACGCCTCACCCGACGCGCTGTGCGGGTTTGCCACAGCGCTAGCAACACTCAGCCCCGTATGCACGGCAAACTGTTGCGAAACCCGCTCATTGCTGTGATGGGACAACACATGCGCCACTTCATGACCAAGCACAGCGGCCAGTTGATCTTGATTCTCGGCAACGGTTAACAAACCCCTATGAACCCCAATCTTGCGACCCGGGAGCGCGAAGGCATTGGGTCTATC
This sequence comes from Gammaproteobacteria bacterium, assembly GCA_027296625.1. Lineage (NCBI taxonomy): Bacteria > Pseudomonadati > Pseudomonadota > Gammaproteobacteria > Gammaproteobacteria bacterium. Next base: position 25,285 of record JAPUIX010000134.1, read on the forward strand.
ATCCTTGAATACAACCACTTCCCAGTTGCCCCCCATTTCTTGCGTTATGGCGTTGGCGACACAGTCAACGTACGCGTTAATATGCTTATCCTGCTCAATGGGTTCTTCTGCTTTAATGCCCTGAAACGCTTCCAGTCCCATCGCATCCATCTGTGCTTCCGAAAAGATCACGAGTTGTTGCCGCCCCAGTGGAGACGTAGCACAACTCACGAGAATAAGTGCGCTAACGAGAGCGACTGACAGCGCTTTAAACATACCTACCTCCTGAGTCGGGCTCCGATCACATAGCCGTTAGGCAACAGGATATTCCGAGCGCCTGACGTAAAAGACCATGCTCAGCCCCAATAGTTGCGCTCATGCTGCCGGTGCGTTTAGCCATGACCTTGCAGCATGCGACGCAGCACCTGCTTTATTAGCCAGGCAGTTTAAGGGAGGCGTATGATAAATAAAATTTAATATTTTTATAGTGAGGGTAGAAAAAAACTATTAAGCCCCGCCGGCCATGATAGCGTGTCAGAAGGGCGATCGTGGCGTTTTGTTCTAGGTTGTTACACGCACACAGCGCCTGATACCACTGCGCTGGCCGCTACAAAACAAACCAGCAAGGTGTCGAGTCGATGGTGGGCCGTATAGGAATCGAACCTATAACCAATGGATTCAGCTACCCCGCCGTTTCCGGCCGGACTGGACTATCTCACGACCCTCAGCCTTACCTGTTAGGGTCCCGGGCGCTTCAGGCGGTGATTAAGGGGACTGGACCCCTCCGCTAGTCTCTGGACCTTCCGGGGGTGCACCCCCGGCTTGGCTGCGGATTGCCATAGGCTAACGCCCTTAGGTTCCCCGCAATTCACCCGGATCATCTCACGTCTTTCGAACGCAAGCGCTCACTTGTTGCAAGAGTCCACTGCTCTACCTAGTTGAGCTAACGGCCCAGTAATACCAGAATTATTTTATCTTAAACGTAACAAGATTGGGGTGAGCGATGGGATTTGAACCCACGACCGCCGGAACCACAATCCGGAGCTCTACCAACTGAGCTACGCTCACCATGACCAGCCTGGGTCAACTTCTGCTCGCTCAGAAGTTGTCGAACCTTTATACAGTGCTCGCCTGCCAACAACAGCAACTATTCGAATAATCCAGATTGCTGGATTATTCGAATAGTTGGCGCGCCTGGCAGGACTCGAACCTGCTACCCTCGGCTTAGAAGGCCGATGCTCTATCCGGATGAGCTACAGGCGCAGTCACATCAAACCCATGCCAGCGTTTATCATCTGGTCGGGGTAGAGGGATTTGAACCCCCGACATCCTGCTCCCAAAGCAGGCGCGCTACCAGACTGCGCTATACCCCGAAAATACCGCCACAATCGCGCGCTACGAGGGCTGTGCGATGATACGCGCAGGCACAATTAGCGTCAATGAACGCCAATGACCGCGCACCTCCGTAGCAAATAGGAACAGAGAACCTTTAACTCCGCCGCCAGGTAGTGCCTGACGCCGCGTCCTCAAGAACGATCCCCTTCTCCGCGAGCAGCACGCGGATTCTGTCTGACTCAGCCCAGGCCTTGTGCTTGCGCGCCTCATCACGCTGCACTATGAGTTGCTCGATCATCTCAACGAGTATCGATTGATCCGCCCCTGCCTCAGCGCGCTTAAGGAAAGCCTCTGGATCATCTTGTAACAATCCGAGGATTTCACCTAGTCCGCGTAACGTTGTCGCCAGTTGTCCCGCCTTGACCGGATCACGCTCGCGAACCCGATTAATCTCATGAGCAAGGTCAAAGAGTACGGCGATGGCTTCCGGTGTATTGAAATCATCATCCATCGCCGCAAAAAAACGATCCGCGTGCACGTCTTCGCCTTCATCGTGCATTTTCGGTAGGCCGCGCAACGCAGTATAAAATCGCGTGAGCGCCGCCTTGGCTCCGTCCAGGTGTTCCTTGGAGTAATTGAGTGGGCTACGATAGTGGCTGGAGAGAATAAAATAGCGTACCTCCTCCGGATGATATTTCGCCAACACCTCGCGAACCGTGAAGAAGTTGCCGAGGGACTTCGACATCTTTTCATCATCTACGCGCACGAAACCGTTGTGCATCCACACATTTACGAAGGGCTTGCCCGTTGCCCCTTCCGATTGGGCGATCTCGTTTTCATGGTGAGGAAATTGCAGATCCTGACCGCCACCATGAATATCAAAATGATTACCGAGGCAGTGCGTGGACATGGCGGAACACTCGATATGCCAACCTGGCCTACCTGGGCCCCAGGGCGACTCCCAACTGGGCTCGTTGGGTTTGGCCGCCTTCCATAGGACAAAATCAAGCGGGTCATCCTTGGCCTCTTCCACCGCGACGCGGGCACCTGCGCGAAGTTCTTCCGGGCGTTTGCCTGATAACTTTCCATAGGATGGAAAACGGCTTACATCATAATAGACATCGCCGTTATCGGCGGCGTAGGCGTATCCGTTTTCCATTAGCTTATTGATCATGTTAATGATCTGATCGATATGCTGGGTTGCGCGAGGTTCCGCATCCGGCATCTCAACGCCCAGCGCCGCCGTATCTTCGTGCATGGCTTTAATGAAGCGCGCCGTCAATTCACTGATATCTTCTTTGTTCTCGTTGGCGCGGTTAATGATCTTGTCGTCGATGTCTGTGATGTTGCGTACGTACGTTACATCGTATCTACGGGCACGAAGATAACGCACCACCATATCGAATATGACCATGGCGCGCGCATGTCCGAGGTGCGAATAATCGTATACCGTCAATCCGCAGACATACATTCGCACTTTACCGGCTTCAAGCGGTTTAAACGGTTCTTTCTTACGGGTGATGCTGTTGTAGATCGTTAACATTTTAATGGTGCCCTTCAGGCGCCCTTTTCAAAACGAGATCGTATGCGCTTAGGATCCATCAGCGGGAAAAGCGCCTTGAGTTCAGGTCCATCCATCCGCCCGGTCAAAGCTGCACGAAGCGGCGCAAAGAACGCCTTACCGCGGAGCGCAGACTTCCCCTGCAACTCAGCTACGAACGCCTGGAAGTCGCGGGGATGCTTTTCAAGCACATCGATTGAATGAAGAAAAAAATCGCTGCCCGTCTGCTGGATCACCTCATTGGCGGCAGCCGTGACCTCCAACGCATCCCCATAGATAACACGAGCCCACACCAATGCGTGTTCTGGAAACCGCACATTGGCACGTACCGTATTAATAAATGGTTCTCGGTCACGCTGGGGCACCAGTTCTTGTACACCTCGGCCCATCCATGTCCAGAGATCATCGGCCTCTGCGTGCGCAACGGTCTCACGCTGCCAATAATCTAACTGGGCCAGATCAAAGCGGGCAGCCGCTCGGCCAAGCCGCTTGAGTGAGAAACCTGCGGCGAGCCGCTCCAGGTTCATATAAGGCGTCTCCTTATAATAATGACCCAATCGAGCCAAGAGATTGTTGACGGCCATCGGCAGATATCCCCGTTCACGTAAGGCCTTGACACTGTAACTGCCATGACGCTTGCTAAGGGGCGTGCCGTCATCCCTCACTACCAGTGCTATGTGTCCATAACGGGGCACTTCGAGACTGAGCGCGTCTAGCAGCATGATCTGACGCGGTGTGTTGCTCAAATGATCCTCGCCCCGCAACACATGGGTTACCCGCATCAACGCATCGTCAACGGCGTTGGTGAAGAAAAATGCCGCAGCCCCGTTGGCTCGGCGGATGATAAAGTCACCAATATCATTACTAGCAAAGGTTTGTGGTCCTCGGACTAGATCATCAAATTTGAGTGTCTCACCCTCGGGAACCCGAAACCTCAGGGTGGGCACAAGCCCCCGCTCCAGGTGCTGGGCGATCTCGGCCTCGCTTAGACCCCTGCAGGTACCCAAATACCGCGGGGCCTTACGCCGAGCCAATTGTTTCTCACGTGCAGCGGCAAGCGCCTCGGGAGTACAAAAGCACGGGTACACCAGGCCCTGCTCCTCGAGTTGCCGCATGTGCTGATCATAAATGGAATGGCGTTCCGACTGGTGATAGGGGCCCATATCGGTCTCTTTTCCCGGCCCTTCCTGCCAATCGATGCCAAGCCAGCCAAGATCCTCAATCAGCGCATCGATCGTTTCACGCTGGGTTCGCGTAACATCCGTGTCCTCAATGCGAAGAAGAAATATCCCGCCATGATGTTTTGCCAACAGCGCATTGAACAAGGCGGTACGGACATTGCCGATATGAAGCAGCCCGGTTGGGCTAGGGGCAAAACGCGTCTTGACGGAGTAAAACGACATACGCGGCGGATGTTAACGGGAATATGCTAGTTGCTCAAAATGAATTTGCCTTGTAAGAAGGCGTGCACCCATTATGATACGCACGTACCCGATCTGAGGATGCCGCGCCTGAAGACAAAGTTCACCACCAACTGGGGCACGATCATTATCGAGCTTGACGAAGAGAAAGCGCCCGTCACGGTTGATAATTTTGCCGGCTATGTAATCCGTGGCCACTATGACGGTACGATTTTCCACCGCGCCATTGATGGCTTCATGATCCAAGGAGGCGGTATGAGCGCTGATATGAAGCCGAAGCCAACCGAAGCGCCAATTGTGAGTGAAGCAAATAATGGCCTCAGTAATCTCACCTACACGGTTGCCATGGCACGTCTACCGGATCCGCATTCCGCTACGGCACAGTTCTTCATCAATGTTGCCAACAATACCTTTCTAGACTATCGTAAGTCGACAACGGACGGCTGGGGCTATTGCGTATTCGGCAAAATCGTGGCGGGCATGGATGTAGTAAACAAAATCAAGAATGTGGAGACGACCACGCGTGCCGGCCATCAAGACGTGCCAGTGGAAGGCGTGATCATCGAGAAAGCTGAACTGCTACAAGATTAATTTGCCCTGTCACGAGCGATAAAAGTAACGGGCGTATAACTAATCCCTTGATACTAAGTCATCCAGCCTACCAGTGTCATGATCGCAAGCACGGTCAACCACACAATCAGCGTGCGATCCGCCAAGCCCTTGGTCGCAGTGATCCAATACGCCTCGTTTTCAGTACTTTGTTCAATATCTACATCAACCTGATGCAGGCTGAATTGCAGGGCATTTAGTCCGCTTGCTTTGATTATTGATTCATTTACGCGCAATGACACCTCTTCATTCGCCTGCCACCCATCGAGTGCATCTACCAAGCTTCCACCAATCGCATAACCCAGTGCGAGTAGACGGGCAGGAATCCAATTCAAAATGTCATAGAGATCGTCGGCTGACCCCGCGAATCCTTTGTATTGACCAGCCGGTTGCAATGTGAGTTCTGAGGCAAGGCGGTATAACAATGCGCCGACCGGACCAAGAACGGCAAACCAAAATAACACGGCAAACAGCCGATTATTCGCCTGTACCAGAATCGTCTCGATAAGCAACTGCCCGCGAACGTTCTTGCTAACCGGGGCTTCGCCCGCCACGATTTCTTTGGCGATGGCCTTGGCACGTGTTTTGTTACCCTCCTTTAACACCTCGAGATACGCCTTAATCTGCGAATTCAGGTCCTTTGGGCCCAAACTATAGAGCAGGACAACGATGGCAAAGACGTAATCTAAAAAGCCTAAGACGTTGTCCATCCACGCGTAGATTAACCCCACAGCAAGAACTGGTGGCGCGATCACAACGAGGACTCCTGTAGGCCCATCCCATGGTCTGAAGCGAGCGAGATAATTCTGCAACCATTCGCAATATCGCCTGAACCAGTCCAGTCCGCGTAATTCGTTCAGTGTTCCGACAAAGCGTTCCAGCGCGAGGCTGAGCAAGATCATGATTAACGTCATTGCCCTATACTCAATTCAAAGTCTGCCAAATGGTCGCAAGCATACGCCACATCGCTCCCGCACTACAGTAGGCGCAAGTAACGTTCCCAGTCAAACGTGCGACCCGGATCGGTCTTTCTTTGCGGTGCAATATCGCAATGACCTACGATTCGATCCTTTGTTATTCCAGGCCACAGCCCCATTAATAGTTTTGTCAGCGGCATCAGTGCTTCATATTGAGCCGCTTCATAATTCTTATCATCGCACCCTTCCAGTTCGATGCCTATCGAAAAATCGTTGCAGGCTACACGGTCGGAGAAGCACGAATCGCCAGCATGCCACGCCCGTCTGTGGAAGGGCACGTACTGGGTGAGGATACCATTTCGTTGGATCAATACATGAGCTGAAGCTTTAATATGCGCGATCTCTTCAAAATACGGATGGGCACCGAGATCCAAAGTATTCGTGAAGAATTGATCGATATAGGGCCCACCAAATCCCCCGGGCGGCAGGCTAATTCCATGGATTACCAGCAGATCGATCTCCGTGCCAGCTGGACGCTCGTCACAATTGGGTGACGGCACACGACGCACATCTAAAAGCCACCCGCTTTCAGGGTCCAGTTTCATGCGATCCATAACGTATCCCAGTCTACGGCCTCAAAGATAAAATCCAATAACGTGCGTGCGGTTGCAGTCGGGCACAATGTGCACCCGAACAAGCCACCCGATCTACCCGCTATGGATCATCGTCTCCACCTCCTGTAGGCTAGCAACCGGCAAATACAAGCAGAAAAGCCCCATTTGGCTGTCCTTGCAACGACGATGCTTCGCTCATGTGCCGGCTTGCCGCATACCTAGGGCCACCGATCACACTACAACGTTTCCTGGTTGATCCCGCCCATAGTCTCATCGAACAGGCTTGGAACCCCAGAGAAATGGAGAACGCGCGTTTGAATGGGGACGGCTACGGATTCGGCTGGTACACATCCACAGGACGGTCTGCCGTCTACACAAACCCCATGCCCATCTGGTCAGACAGCAATCTTCCCAATCTGGCCCATTCGCTGCAAAGCAGCCTTTGGATGGGCAATGTTCGTAGCGCCACCCCCGGCCAACCCGTGAGTCAGGAAAACACGCAACCGTTCATCGATGGCACTTGGTTGTTTATGCATAACGGTTATATCGAAGAATTTACTACCTCGCTGCGTCCTCGCCTTCATCGGGTTTTGGAACCTGAAGTGCAGGCCAAAATACAAGGAAGTACAGATTCGGAGTACCTGTTCGCACTGCTTCGTCAGCAACGTTACCAGGATGATCGCTGTGAGCCCGATATTGCCATGATGCGCGCGTTTGCCGATCTCGCTGATTCACTGGATGGGGAAAGCGCGCTCCTGAATATGATCGTCAGTGACGGAACGAAGCTCTATGTCGTCCGGCATGCCGTTGCCGGAGCCTGCCCGTCGTTGTATTACACAACCGAAGATACGTCCTACCCGCGCGGCTGTATTGTTGCGTCCGAACGCTTGACCGGATCGGACGCCTGGCTCCCGGTTCCGGAACATCATTTGATGATCGTTGATCCCAAAAAACCGATTGAATTGATCGCCCTGTGAGTCTGCACTCCCTGTTAACTGAGCTCAATAAACACCAGAAGATGGTCTGGTGGTGCGTCCAGAAGGTCGGCGCACACGACTACCGGATACAGCACCATACCAATCTGAGTCCATGCGGATGGCACCTGGGACACTGTGTTTTCACGGAGATTTTTTGGATCCGGGAGGTAATACTCAAAAATGAAAGTCTTCCCACCGAAATTAAGTCGCTCTACATTCCTGAGAATCTGGCAAAGCCAAATCGAGGAATGTCACTTCCACCCTATTCGGAATTGCTTGGGTGGGCGAAGAAAGTACAGCACGAAGATATCGTCCTTTTGGATAGGCTCATGCAGACCCACACCAACCATCCACTCATTCGTAATCACTATCTTGTCAACTTTCTCACGCAGCATTATGCCCAGCACTACGAATTGATCCAGATGGTGCACACACAAAGAGCACTAAAAAAGAGTAACGGCACATTCGAAATCTCGACGCCTTTGCAAGAACAGGAAGTCAACCGCACATCCCGCTATCTTCCGCGCAACCGCTATCGGGTGGGCGCAGATGAGCCTGTTCTTCCTTACGACAATGAGTATCCAGCCCACACCGTTGAACTCGATGGCCTACGAATCGCTGCCCAACCGGTCACCAACGCTGAATATCTCGCCTTCGTCGAAGCCGATGGCTACAGCAACAAGAGATTCTGGAGCGTGGAAGGTTGGAACTGGCGCGAGCGGAACAACGTTACGCACCCGGATCGTTGGCGACGTAACGCAGCCGGCCACTGGTATGGCACAAACGTATACGGTCCCCATGAGTTGGATAACACAACACCCGTCAACGGAATAAGTTATTACGAGGCATCTGCTTTCGCATCGTGGGTGGATGCTCGCCTGCCGCACGAATACGAATGGGAAACCGCCTGCCGCCAAGGACTATTGGATAAGACGGGCGCTGTGTGGGAATGGTGTGCCAATGCCTTTCATCCCTACGAAGGGTTCAAGGCATTTCCATACGAAGGCTATTCCTCTCCGTATTTTGACGGTAAGCACTACACGCTGCGGGGTGGCAGCCAACACACGCGGCCTATGATAAAGCGACCTACATTTCGCAATTATTATCAAGCCGATAAACGCCATATTTTCGCTGGCTTAAGGTTGGTGTTCCCGACCGCGTAGCGACACAAAGCGTACGCTCACGACGCGACTACAACAACAATCCTAAGGGGGGATCCACTTGGAAGAGCTGTTAGATACGCTCACGACACTGACCGGCGAGCTGTCCGGCCTGCTTTGGGGCAATGCTCTGACGCTGGGGCTCCTTCTGGGGACGGGATTGTATCTCACCATCCGGCTGCGGCTTATCCAGGTACGTGGCTTTGGCGCATCTTTTCATCTCATCCTTGGAACTCGCAGCCGAGAAAAGGGCAAGGGCGAAGTGTCGTACTTTCAAGCGCTCAGCACTGCGCTTTCGGCAACTGTCGGGACCGGCAACATCGCCGGGGTGGCCACGGCGATCTCGCTCGGAGGGCCGGGGGCGCTGTTCTGGATGTGGGTCACCGCGGTACTGGGCATGGCAACGAAATTCACGGAATGCACCCTGGCAGTGAAATTTCGTGAAGTGGATCCCAATGGCGAAGTGGCCGGTGGACCGATGTACACGCTGTTGCACGGTCTCAAGATGCGGCGTATGGCGATCGCCTTTGCCGCTTTTGCGATGATCGCCTCGTTCGGCATCGGCAACATGGTTCAGGCCAACTCGGTGGTCGACGGGATCGCCTTTATCTGGCCAGAGTTGGAGGGCCACGGTTGGACACTGGGCGTCGTCATGTCGATCCTGGTCGGGTTGGTCATTATCGGCGGATTAGTTCGCATTGCCAAAGTTGCCAGTGCCCTGGTGCCGTTCATGGTCGCGCTCTATATCGGCGCAGCCTTGATCGTACTGTTCAACCATAGCGCTGCGATCCCCGCCGCACTCGCGCGGATCTTCAATCTTGCACTGAATCCCTGGGCCGTCAGCGGTGCGGCTGTCGGTGAGGCGATCCGTTGGGGCGTCGCACGTGGGCTATTTTCAAACGAGTCTGGATTGGGATCAGCCCCAATTGCGTATGCCGCTACCAAGACCAATGAACCGGTTCGAGTTGGTCTGGTTTCGTTGATGGGACCCTTTATCGATACATTAGTGATATGCACAATGACGGGACTTGTGATTATCGTCACCGGCGCATACGACAGTCATCCGCCGGAGGTGGAGGGTGCAGCGCTGACGTCCTATGCCTTTAGCCAGGTTCTCGGCCAGGGTGGGGCCTGGGTCGTGGGGATCGGATTGGCCCTGTTTGCCTATTCCACCACTTTGGGCTGGTCTTATTACGGCGACCGATCTGCGAAATTCCTCTTCGGTGAGCGGGCCGTGTTACCTTACCGGGTGATCTACACGATATTGATCATCGTCGGCGCTGCGGTACCCTTGAGACTGGTCTGGAACATCGCCGACATCACCAACTTATTGATGGCACTCCCCAACATTGTCAGCTTGCTCCTGCTCGCCGGGCTGGTAAGCGGGCTCACAACCAGTTATTTCGCGCGCCAGACGCCAAGTGCTGAATGACCCTTGAACATGCCGCCACGTCTCCCTGACGATATCGATGCCGTCGTCTCTCAAGCGCTTACAGAGGATTTGGGCAAAGGTGATCTCACAGTGCCCCTCATCCCGGAAGCTGCGCTCGCGAGGGCCCATGTACAGAGCCTCGAATCCGCCACACTATGCGGTACCGCTTGGTTCGACCGGGTGTTTAAGCAGATCGACGAACGCATTCATATCACATGGCGCTTGGGCGACGGCGAGCAAGTTTCCCAAAACCAGATACTGTGTGAGTTACAAGGCCCAACCCGGGCACTCTTGTCCGGTGAGCGGACTGGCCTTAACTTCCTGCAGACGCTCTCGGGGACTGCAACCATAACCAGAAAATACGTTGAGGAACTCCACGGTACCCGCGCTAAACTCCTGGATACCCGCAAGACGATCCCGGGTTTGCGAAGCGCGCAGAAGTATGCGGTCCGATGTGGCGGCGGCCACAATCATCGTATTGGCCTCTACGACGGCATACTGATCAAGGAAAACCACTTACTTGCCGCAGGCAGTATCCAAAACGCCGTCACTGCGGCAAAGGCACGCCATCGGGATCTACCCATCGAAGTGGAAGTCGAGACGCCTGATCAGATCGAAGAAGCGATCGAGGCCAGCGCGGATATCGTGCTGCTCGACAACTTCACCGTGCCCGCGTTGCAGAAAGCCGTTGCGTTGACGCGCGGTCGGGTCAAACTCGAGGCCTCAGGTGGCATTGAGCTATCGACCGCACGCGAAATTGCAGCGACGGGTGTCGATTTCATTTCGGTTGGAAGTCTCACCAAACATGTTCGTGCAATCGACATTTCAATGCACATCGAACGCGAGGACACCGACGATTAATATGCCACGCGCGTTATCGATGCGGTGCCAAACAACCTCATCACCGGCATTCAGGTAAGCCAATCCCCCTCACAGCTTACTTTTCACCAACGCATACACTTCCTCTGTCAATTGATCGGTGCCTGCTAAGACACCCTGTAGCTCTGCGCGTTTCTCGTTAATAAATACCTCGTCCTTTATAGCACCAATGTTGATGTGGACATTCAAAGCCGCACTGCGCAACGCAGCATATGCTGCCAGCACGGCAACACCTGCATCGCTGATGACATTTAAGTTACCTTTCTCAGCCGCCGTTTTGCTGAGAATGATGACATCAGCACAAGCATGAGCACAGGATAAGGGCACAATGGTTGCTTCCTTAAGCGCTGCTTGAATTGCCTGCGTGCGGGCGACCTTCTCATCATCGGTATCACGCGGCAAACCATAGGCACCCATCACTTTATTGAATACCTCAATGTCTGCCTTGACCATGCCGGTCAGCTGTTCGCGCAGCGTTTCAGCCTTTTGAAGGAGCGCATTAAACTCATCTTCAACATCGGCATAGTTTTTTTTGCCGATGGTCAAATTGCAAACCATACTAACCAAGGCTGCGCCCATCGCGCCGATAATGGCCGCAGCACTGCCCCCACCAGGTGTTGACGCCTTGCTCGCTAGTTCATCTAGGAACTGTCGTAGTGTCTTTTCTTCTATCATCATACCTCTCCGAAGTTTCCCAACCGAACCCTTGAAGCAACATAGCACCGGCTACTCCATGCTGACAATAAAAACCCCGCTGCCTGACGGGGCTTGGTAAAGTCACTATTGCATTTTGTGCTAATCCGTTGCATCGCTAGAACTACGCAGTTTTGCAATTTCTTTCTCCTGTGCTTGACCTACCGCAGAAAGCGCCTTAATCAGCTTAGGATCACGCTTAACAATAGAAAGAAAAGCCGACTTCGCTATCTTAATAAGCTTCGCTTCATCGTCCGTCCGCGCATTCGCATTTCTTTTCCCGGAACCGCCAGGCAGCAAAGCCTGTTCGCCAAAGTAGCTCCCCCGCGTTAAGACCTCAAGCGTGATGACTTTGCCAAGGTCACTGACAATAAAGATTTCCACCCTGCCCTCAAGTACCACGTGCAATGCGTCACCAACCTGGCCTTCCTTGAAGATAAACTGTCCAGGCTCACATTCGATCACTTCAGTCCATTGTGACATCGTATCGGCTTCGAGATCGGTTAGCCCTCTAAAGAGGCGAACACCGCGTAACAATCCACGAACCTCGTGATACTTAAATGATGCAATGGCCTTAGGCCGGCTTGGTGTGAAGTCGGGATTTCCTTTCAATCCGAGGAGCACATCCGGCTTAGAAATACGAAACAGCTTGGTTGCCCCCAAGCAGCGCACACTCGCATTGCGCTTGCCGGTACCTCCTGGCAAGAGCGACTGTTCTCCGAAATAACCCCCGGCTTTGAGTGTCTGCATCGAAATTTGTCGGCCACCCACGGTGCGGATGAAGACGTCCACGGCGCCATCCAGAATAAGATACATGCAGTCACCGATCTCACCCTCCTTGAAGACCACGTCACCCGCATGACACTCGATGATCCGATTAGATGGCGAGCGCAATATCTCATTAATTGCGCCGTCGCCCAGATACCGAAATATTGGGATCTTATGAAGAACGTCTGGCGTGACCCACACAGCAGTCATGTCATCAACCCTCACATGGACGGCCTGGATGTAGCCATCGCAAGGCCCAAACCGGTGGATGCTAAGCAACGGATATACCCGCACGCGCGGGTGGATCCCGACACTCCTGAGCAGGCCATCCGACGCCCCGTGACCGCTTCCTAAAGCAATATGGCAGCCAGAATTCGGTGAGTCAAGAACACCGAATTCAAGGCCCCGCGGCATCGGAATAGCTTTAGCGCAGGGCGACTCCGTTGATCCAATTTGCCCCTTCAGCGGGGGATGACTTGCCGGACGCACACGAAAGCGGTGTCACTGTGGCAACTCGCATTCCAGCGGTTTGTCACGTCGCGCCAGGCGCATGGCAGAACACGTCATCTAACCTATTAGCTTGCTAATTTTCGGCAACCTCTCAGCTTGTCAGCTATACTCTTCTTACTTTACAAACCGATCGATCCAATAGTTCAAACCGTTTGCTAATAGTTTGTTGGCCACAATGATGAATCAGATAAAGAGCCGTAAAAGCAACCGTACGCCGGAATCTCACGGTGACAATGGCAAGCCAGACAAGAGGCAATACCCGAGAATCGTCATCAACACTCCCATTGCGATCCAGCAGTCCGATGGAAATGTAATTAATGCGTTGGCGCATGACATTACCCTCGACGGAATTCAGGTTCAGTGTGACCGGGCAACGGCGCACTGCTTAGCGCCAGCCGGGAGATATTTAACTGATGAGAAGGCCCCGGAAATTGATGCGAGGTTGGCGCTTCCTATCAAAGGGGCGCTTACAGAAATTTCCGCCCGCTGCCGAATCTTATATGTCGCCGACGTACCGGACGAACGATGCGCAATTGGATTACGTTTTGCGGGCACAAAAAACGATAGCTCTAGACAGTTAGACCAATTTATGCAGGAGTTCATGGGTTCGAAGTAGATAATCAAATCCAGCATTTGTCTTGGACCCCGGCTCCGAGCTATCTGCACAAAGCTCCTACTTTATTACTCCCTATATCGCAAATTTTGATCCGTGTGACGAGCAGCGGTAACACGCTGAAATAACGAGCACATTTGCGTCAAATTTCTCATTTTTGAGAAATAAGTCACACGCTAGCCCCCAAGAGTGTGATTCATGTCACGATTTACGCGCAACCCTGTTGCTATAGTCAACCCAAGGTGCAACGGAGAAGGCGTTACGTAGGTGCTTAGATGCTTTCTCAGCGTTGGCCTGGCTGCTTTATGCAGTCAAGTCCGTTAACTCATTGGCAGACGCTACTTGACATGTTTGACTTATTGACGTTCGCTACAATGCCAACCGATAACAGTAAAGAAGAGAAAGGCAGCCGTATGTCGGGAACTGGATACTACGAAGTCCAGGAAGAGAAAAGACGATATCCGAGGATTGTGATCGATTGTCTCGTCGAGATTGAGCACGCCGATGGGAAAGTCGTTAGCGCACTAGCGCATGATATCTCGCCGGACGGATTACAGATTCGATGTGACCGTGAAACGGCAAAGACCCTTTGCCCGACGGGCAAAGAAATACAAGGCGGCAAAGGTCCAGAGTTTAAGATCAGGCTGAGCCTCCCGCTCCAAGAAGGGTTAGTCGAACTCGGTGCCCGTTGCAAGACCTTATACCAGGCAGTCGTTCCGGGAGAAGGCGTCGCCTTTGGAATGCAGTTTAAAGAATTCGAAGGCGATAGTTTTAAGTACCTCCTCATAGGCTTGTGGAGTCCAATCGGCCTATAGACCGCCTTGCAGCCAGCGCTGCCTCCAAACTAGCAACTCCCTCATCAAAAGACCCGCGCCGGCATTGCAACCGGCCTAGGCGAATACCGCCTACCCCTACCGAACCTTAAGGGCCAATGATGATCAACGTTTCGGGCGCCTAGAGCGCTACACCCGCAATGCAGCTCTTCTGGTAGTTTATGCCACCGAGTGCGATCATTGGCGCCCAGCATGGCGAGTAAATCTCTTCTGGTCACCGTGCTGTTGTTGGTGTCAGCGTCCGTATGCGCAGATTTCGATGCGGGGGTTGGCGCGCTGGAGCAAGGTGACTACCCAACGGCTATCCAGCAATTCAAAGACGCTGCGGAGGCGTTGGACGCCGCCGCCCAGTTTAACCTGGGTGTGATGTACGCTACGGGACTGGGCGTCAACCAAGACTATGCACAAGCCCTAAATTGGTGGCGTATGGCTGCACTGCAGGGGTACAGCGCCGCCCAGTTTAACCTGGGTGTCCTATACGCGACAGGACTTGGCCCCTCTGAGGACCTCGCAGAAGCGGTGAAATGGTATCGGAAGGCCGCAGATCTTGGCCACGCTGAGGCCCAATACAACCTGGGTGCGCTATATGACGACGGCCTCGGCGTTCCGCATGATTATGGTAAGGCAATCAAGTGGTTCCGTAAGGCAGCCGAGCAAGGGCATCCCGGTGCTCAAGGCAATATCGGCTATATGTACGCGAATGGCCGCGGCGTGAACCGGGATTTTGTGCAGGCCTACGCTTGGTTCAATCTTGCTGCGAGTGCCGGGCACGATACAGCGAGAGACAATCTGTCCTTCCTGAAAGAGGAAATGACCCCTACAGAACTCAATAAGGGTAAGGCCCTGTCTCAGCAACTCATAAAAAAGTACCGTCGGCCCTGAACCATTGGAGATTACTGTTCACTGATTCTGTGCCCGATAGACCAGGAACAAGATACCGATGATGATGCCAGAGACGAGATCCCCGTAGAAAGTGCTAGGCAAACTGGAGGTCCAAACAAGCACGCCACTCACAACCGCCCAGGACAGGAAGTACAGACCGAGCCCCGTGAGCACCGCGCCATATTTAGCGGGCTCGCGAACAGCAAGGACGATCAACACGCCCACCCAGAAGAATGTCAACAGGATCGCTCGAACCATGTATCGGACGACGGCATCATCCGGGAAGATGGTGTCTGAAAACAGGCCGATAAAAGCATTGAAATACTCCCACGGCAGGAACACAAAGATCGCTGATACCAGGCAAAAGGCCGCGACAAGATAAAGGATAAATTTAAGAACGCTCATACGTGCACCTCTCATCCTGCCGAGTCTATAATTTCAGTGTAATGCTTCTGCTGACCTTAGACAAAGCGCAGTTTGGCCGACGCCAAAAAACGATTCCACACAAAAAATCCGGCAAGTAGCAAAGAGAGGGGCAACCAAAAAACTAACCTGTTTAAAGCGCGCACCTATCACATCGAGCTCTACAAGGAGATCATCATGCCAGTGAAAAAATTAAAAGACTTTCTCGATAAAACTAAGACCAAATATGTTTCCATCAAACACTCTCCAACATACACGGCACAGGAAATAGCAGCCTCGGCACACATCCCCGGGAAAGAACTGGCTAAGACCGTGATGGTTAAGCTAGACGGTAAGCTGGCCATGGCGGTCTTACCGGCATCCTTTCGTGTAGATCTTAACCGCTTGAAGGATGCTGCGGGTGTAGGCGTGGTTGAAATTGCAAATGAACAAGACTTCAAGAACTTGTTCCCCGAGTGTGAACTTGGTGCCATGCCACCCTTCGGTAATCTCTACGATATGGATGTTTACGTCGCACAAAGCCTTGCTGAGGATGAAGAGATTGCATTTAACGCCGGGTCACACACGGAATTAATCAAGTTAGCCTATAAGGATTTTGAAAAATTGGTAGCGCCGAAAGTCGTCGAGTTTGCCTCACTCGATTAACGCAAAATCGTATCGCTTACACATTGGCCGATCCATCTTGCGAGCGATCGGAGAAATCAGCAGAAGGTCTCGCCCGTGGCGCGTTAGCAAAGAGCTCTCGCGGGCTTTAGGTGCCTCGGTTGTCGGTGACTGCGCATTGCGTTACCTTATGAGCACGACCTTTTTTGCCCGGATCGGTTACACCTTAAATTAGATCGGCCATAGGGAAGTCCTTCCGCCGCGCAGCATGTTCAAGGGGAAGAAATAGTGGTCACGGCAGGAAAGGAAAAGGCGGGGGCTAAAGGGGGATGTGAAACACCAATTGCGACTTTTGCCGGGCATGGCTGCCAGGTCATGGGCCTTGCCCGAGACGACATAGGTTCAAGGAAAAACGATGAAGAAATTACTGTTCCAATTCGATACGGATCCGATACCAAATGTGTTCGACACAGTCGTCGCGTACGACGGAGGCGCAGACCATGTGACCTCCTATGGCGGTCTAACCCCTGATAATGTTGGGGCATTGGTGGACGGCGCCATCTTTACTCGCCCGCCGAAGGAAAAAAAGTACACCGCACTATTTATCACTGGTCGCGACCTGGCCGAGGGCCAGGCGCTATTGAAAGCAGTGCAAAAGAAATTCTTTGCCGATTTTCGGGTTTCAGTCATGTTGGACAGCAACGGCAGCAATACCACAGCGGCAGCAGGTGTCGCACTGATGTCACACGCGGGAACGCTCGCGGGGAAACGTGCGGTCGTGCTAGCCGGGACTGGCCCCGTGGGCCAGCGTGCCGCGGCACTGCTGACAAAAGAAGGCGCCGAAGTCACACTCACCTCGCGCAAACAGGCGCGGGCAGAGCGTGCGTGTCAATTGATGAAGAAGCGCTTCGGCGTTTCAATCACCCCACTGGAAGCCTTCGACATTGACGCCAGAAGCGCCGCGCTGGAGGGTGCGCACATTGTCTTTGGGGCAGGCGCGGCCGGCGTGCAGTTGCTGGAAGAAAAGCACTGGCAGCAAAACCCCACGATAGAGATAATGGCAGACACCAATGCCCAGCCACCACTCGGCTTCGAAGGGGTCGACATGATGGACAAAGGTGCCGAACGGCAAGGAAAGATCGTATTTGGTGCAATCGGTGTCGGTACCCTCAAGTTAAAACTCCATCGAGGCTGCATTCCCAAACTGTTCGAAAGCCACGACCAGGTATTCGATGCCGAGGAGATCTACGCCTTGGCCAAAGCAATGGTTTGATGCCCTCTTACCAGACCCACACGCCGAACCAGCGCCGCATTACGTGTTTTTTGATTTGAATCTTGGACCTTGGTACAGAAATCAGTCACCACCCAAGAGCGGGTAGCCGTGCAGGCCCTGCTGTGTAAATCGCGTACGTAACCCAATGTGTGGACGTTTCGCCCTGGCCACAGATCCGGAGAGGTTAGTCAGCCTCTTCGACGTCGAGCGAGTACCTGAACTTAAGCCGCGCTATAACATTGCGCCTGGCCAGGACATTGCGGCGATCCGAGTGAGTCAGGAGGGACAACGGGAGATAGTACTGCTGCGCTGGGGGCTGATCCCTTCGTGGTCAAAAGACCCACGGATCGGGGCACGGTTGATCAACGCCCGTTCTGAGACGGTGGCGGAAAAACCGGCCTTTCGCACCGCGTTCCAGCGCCGGCGCTGCCTCGTTCCCGCGGACGGATTTTATGAATGGACAAAACAAGGGACAACTAAGGCACCCTATTACATCTCGGGGCGCGAAAAAGTGCCGTTTGCGATTGCCGGCCTATGGGAATCCTGGACCGGTGGCCCCGGTGAGCCCATCCAGTCGTGCACACTGGTTACTACCGAGGCAAACTCGTTTATTCGCAAACTACATCCGCGTATGCCTGTGATCTTGAAGCGCTCGGACTATGCAAACTGGCTTGATCCAGAAAACCATGATACCGAGGCACTGCGTTCGCTTTTGCAACCGGCGCTACGAGCTTCACTTACGGCGCACGCTGTCAGCACGCACGTCAATAGCCCCAAAAATGACGATGCCGAGTGCATCGCACCGTTACCTGCAACGTGATTCCCATTCAACATATTAGAACTGACTGATCACAGGAGGAGACCGGCCCGTGAATCAAACGCCAATGAGGCAACCCAAAAAAACCTGGGCCATCCTGGTGCTGGCGCTTTTTGCAGCTCCCGTTGTGTCGGACACATTTGAGGAAGGCAAGACCGCCTACCGGGCAAAAGATTATGAGCGGGCCTTTAAAATCCTCAAGCCGTTGGCAGAAGAGGGTGATCCAGAGGCGCAAAAAACCATTGGCCTGATGTATGAATACGGGCGCGGCATTTCGAAGGATGAAAGTGAGGCGATCGCCTGGTATACAAAGGCCGCCCTCCAAGGGGATCCTGTGTTGCAACACGATCTCGGTATCAAATATTTCACTGGGCAAGGCGTTTCCCAGGATTATGAGGCGGGGGCAAAGTGGTGGCAAATGGCGGCTGATGCAGGCCTTGCCAAATCGCAGGCCAACCTTGGAATCATGTACTACCAGGGTCTCGGTGTTGAAAAAAACTACGTTGAAGCAGCCAGACTATTCAGGGCTGCTGCCGAACAGGACCTCGCACAAGGGCAATACAACTTGGGCTTAAGCTACGAAAAAGGCAACGGTGTGCCACAAGATTATGCCGAAGCGCTAACGTGGTACGAAAAGGCCGCCAATCAAGAACTGGCGCTCGCCCAATACCGCCTCGGGATCATGTATGAACATGGCTATGGGACAGAGAAAAATGCGCAAGAGGCGGCCAGATGGTACCAGCTTGCGGCCGATCACGGACTTGAACAGGCCGAACAAGCCGTCAAAATGCAAGAGCGCGAGGCGCCACCACCGCCTCCCCAAAAGGAAGCTGCCGGCACACGGAGCAAGACGTTAAACGGTGACGACTGGGTGCGCGCACAGGACCCGAGCCACTATACTTTGCAACTGACGAACGTTGGCAATGAAAAAGCGGTTGTCAAGTTCATCAAACAAAACGGGCTTGAGCATGAGGCCGTTTATATTAAGCTCAGTGTAGATGGGGTCACGCGCTTCGCTGCACTCTACGGTATCTATCGGACGCACGATGAGGCGGACAAGGCCCGCGGGACATTGAAGGCGCCTCTTCGCGAAGCGCGGCCGTGGATCCGAAATTTCGGCGAGCTACAAGCACTGATCCGGCCATAGAATGCAATATGTCAAAAAGGTGTTTTTAACCGGGCGCTGGGGCTTGAAACAAACGCGGGTTCGCCCACTTAGATAGCAGTATTTGAAGACAATATCCTGCAGACCCAATATCGCATGAACTCGAACCCAATTTAATCTGGAATCACTAACATGACAGCTTTCCAAGACGTCCTGAGCGCATCGCAGGAACAGCTTGTCAATATATTTTACAAGCTGGAAACCGACGATCGCGAAGACACAAAAAAGAAGCACTCGCGGATTGCAAAAAAGCTCAAGCTTAATCCGACCCAATTGGTTTGTGCCTTGGGGTTTAACAGGGGTACACGCGATTTAACTGAGATCCTGGCTCTCCTGGATTTTGACTCGTTTGAGGAACTCGCCAAAAAGCGAAACGAATTTTTCATTAATGACATCTATAAGCAACTGTCATTAGACAATGTTTTATCTATCTACTCAGTGGTTAAAGATGATGCGGATTCCGTCCAGATCATGCAATATCTTCTCATGAGCCGCTTACAGAACATTGAGAGTCGCATCGAACAGACCGTTAATTCGCTCACCATCGAAAAATACAAAGCTGAAATGAGAGCGGTCTATGCAGATGGAATTGCTCAGATTGACTTCGCCGAAGAACGACTTAATCCAACGAACAGCGGTTTTCGAGCGTTGCTCAACGAAGTCAGCGTCATTGTTGACACTAAATTGATCCCCGTCGGTGATATTTTTTTCAGGGATAGCATCTTGCCGGAAGAAAAGCGAAAGCTTCTTATCAAAGGACTGATACCGAGAGATCTGATCTGCAGCCGCCTTGAGGATCAAACCATCTCCCGGCAGGAGCGCACCATGTTGGAAGAGTATCTGCGCCAGATGGGAAAGGAACAATCGGGGCCGAGGCAATAGAACCCATGTCCAATGGCAGCCACCCTTGCCATTGAGTTAACTTGTCGGTGAGCATTGGGTGACACCCTATTTCTTCGGATATTTTTCTGCAAACTCGCTCGCTAGCTTGTTCCCGTCCTCGCGTTCATCCGGGGTCATTTCATCTTTGATGAGAACGCGATTCATCTTCGCCGTCTCATTCCCGCCCTCAGCAGCCATATTTAACCAAGCGTAGGCCTGTACCCGGTCTTGGGGCACACCGCGGCCTTGGGCGTACATGAAACCCAAGTTGTTTTGTGCGTCCAGGTGCCCTTGCTCGGCAGCCAGACGATACCACTTTGCCGCTTGTGCAAGGTCCGGGGTGGTGTTGATGCCTTCATCGTATTGAACGCCTAGCGTGAACTGTGCTTCAGGCAATCCCTGGTCCGCCGCTTTCCCATACCATTTAATCGCTTCGGCCGAGTCTTGTTCGACGCCTTCACCTTTGTCATACGCAAAGGCGAGATTGTATTGTGCTTTTCGATGTCCTTGCTCCGACGCCTTGCGGTACCAATGTGCGGCTTGAGCGTGGTCTTGTGAGACCCCCTGCCCTTCGTCGTACATGATGGCAATGGCGAACTGGGAATTGATTTCCCCTTCCTCCGCCAAGATCTTGAACTCGTCAAATGCCGTGTGAAAGTCGCCCTGACTGTAAGCAGTTAAGGCCGTATAGAAGTCTGCCGCCAACGCGGTGGATGAGCAGAAGAATAAAACAACAACGAAAAGCGACCGTTTCATTTGAAAAATGGCGCCACGACGAATTCCGCTTCACCCAACTTCGGTAATCAAATTAAGTACACACGCAACGATTGTTGAAAAATGCTTCCCGGATTGCAAGGCCAAGCCGAACGGATCATTGATCGATGCGGGCGCTACCACCAATCGTCCCTTGCCCAGCCCTGATAGCTGCGTCCATCCAAGATTACGTAGGCAGTGAACTTATAATAGGCGTCCGCCATGGTATCGATACAGCGTGTTTCATCCAGCACAATCGCGATGTGATGCCTATCAGGCTCGTCGATTTTCGATCTATAGATCCGTTGCCCGGCGGAGATAACCGGTGGCGAGTAAGGGAATTCGAGCGCCGCGTGTCGCCCCAGCTCGGAAAAGACGATACCACCCATGGCGATGTCCACATGCCAGAAGGGTTCATTGCCAAAGGCGCGAAACTCACGTGCCGCGGCGATTGATTCACCAGGGGCGTTTTCGTCCGCGTGCGCCGATGATGTGCTCATCACCGAAGCAAAGACCACGAACAACAAAAGGCCCGTGCGTTGCATTGCGGCAACCGCCGACGCGTTCCTTGTTGGCACTCAGGCCTTTTTGATCAAACTGACGAGATACAACAGCACGATGGCGCCGACGGTCGCGGTGATCAAGAATCCGATCAAACCGCCTGCCGTGATGCCAAGTAGGCCAAACAGAAAACCACCAAGCAGCGCGCCGACGACACCGACGATGAGATTGCCGATAAGGCCAAATCCTCCACCCTTCATGATGTTGCCGGCAAGCCAGCCAGCAATGAGTCCAATCAACAGAAATAAAATCAGACTTGTAATGTCCATAACATCCTCCCTTGTAAAACCACTAACACACGAGGGATAGTCCGATTGCAGATCTCTGCACAAGCCGCCGCTAGATTCATTGGACGCGAAATCTACCGCGGGACCTGCGTGGGATACCGGGCGTTACGCTGTGCGCCTATGCCAAAAGAGCACGACTGCCCTAGCGAGCACTGCAGGCACGAGCAGTATCCAGAAATATTCCTCGAGAAACGCGGAGTTCCGTATCCGAACCGAAGACGGCGACGCTAAGTATTTACTTCGCAAGTGCTTCCTGCAACGGTTCGAGATATTGTTCGTAATTTTTCCAGCGGTTAACGGAACTATGGTATATAGGTTGTCTTGCCTGCCACA